>SKRK01000139.1 GCA_007118525.1 Balneolaceae bacterium | reverse complement strand
AGCGATCTTGGTTTTATGCTGCTTGGAGATATCATAGAACAAACTGCCGGAATGCCGCTGGCCGAATATCTGGATCAGCGAATCTATTCTAAACTTGGCCTGAATTCCACTCGATTTACCCCGGATGAACAGGCGTCTGTGCCGATTGTATCTACTTCTCACGGCAACCCATTTGAGAGAAAGATGGTTTATGATCCTGATTTCGGATACAATGTTGATGTGGATCCGGATTCCTGGACAGGCTGGAGAGAGTATACCCTCAAGGGTGAAGTAAATGATGGAAATGCTCACTACTCTCACTTCGGAACTGCCGGGCATGCGGGATTATTCGCAACGGCTGAAGATTTGTACACGCTTTTGCAGCTGGTGATGAATGGCGGTGTACATCAAGGTGACCTGATTATTCGACCGGAAAGCATTGACCAATTTACAACAGAGGGTCAATTTGGTAATGGATTGGGATGGGCCATGGAGGCCTCAGCATTGAATGCCAAAGAGTTGCCTCCGGAAAGTGTAGGCCATACAGGTTTTACAGGGACAAATTTTGTTATGAGTATCGCTGATGGACTTCTCTACATTTTGCTAACCAACCGCCAGCATGTGGGTGTTGATTCAGGCGGGCAGTATCCAAATTTACGGTCTTTGAGAGAAGAGATTGCATTCGAACTTTTCTATAACAAGGATCTCTTCAATTAAATATTTCTTTCCGGAATGAAGGGCAGCCATGTAAGCGCCATTTGATGCACACTTTATTTGAGCTTTTTTGATATGATTATACGCTATGAGAGTATGGGTTATGAATTAAACGTTAAATTTGCTCTGAACCTGAAGGGAAAATAAAGGTGAGCAGATAAATCCGATTGGTTGGTTTCGATTTACATTTGTATGTTCAAATCTGAAATATTATCGGGGTAAAGGGCTCAGGGATATATTCAAATTAAATTAACCTAACATCGATAGGGATTTATTTAAAAATACTAACAGGGATTGATCTCGATTATTTACATTATTACATGTTCGAGAAGGGGTGTAAGGGATTAAGTATAAAATCAAAATTAACCATGGTTAAGTTGTTGTTATTAAGGAATAACTTAAATTTGGGGTAAATGAACAGGCGCACACGTTTCGTGCGTCGGTATGATCTGATTCGAAAGAATGAGGTAAAAGATCAGAAAGTTGGTTTGAAAAATGGAAAAAAATAGGGGTAGGAGTGATAAGTCAGCTTTGTGGCTGGTTCTGCTGTTTGCGGGTCTGGGTATCGCTCTCATTGCGATAAATGATGTGAGCAACAGACTTCTGGCAGGGGTTCATGCGTATACGGTTGGTGAAGGCCATTGGGCCAGAGCTCAAAAGCAGGCTACAATCTCCATCGTTAAATATCTATATACAGAAGATGAACAGTTTCTGGATGCGTTTCACCATAACATTGATGTTATTGAAGGAAACCGGCTGGGCAGAACTGAGCTGACGAAGAGTGCCCCCAATTATGATGTTGTGGAAGAGGGGTTTCTAAGAGGACAACACAGACCGGAAGACATTCCCAAACTTGTCTGGATGTATGAAAAACTTTCCCTCTATACGCCATTCAAAATAGCCGTTAACCACTGGATCGAAGGTGATCTGCTTATCGGTTTTATGGCGGATGCTGCCAATAATGTCGAAAGTTTTGTGGAACGAGGAGATCTTACCGAATCTGAAATAAATAATCTCTCAGATCATATTTTTTATCTGGAACGGCAACTTGCCACTGTCGAAAAAAACTTTGCTCTATCCATTTCAGAGGCAGCTGATTGGCTATATATAAGAGTGTATTGGATAAACAGAATTGCAATTGTTGTTATATTGCTTATAGGTTTGATTTTTGCAATTGTCCGGGTTGAAATTCTAAGAAAGTGGGGTGAGAAGCTCTACCATTCAGAAAAGAAATTCAGACAGATGTTAACCCATTCGAAAGATGTTATTTACCAGCTGGATATAAAAACCGGGGAGTATATTTATATAACGCCTTCAGTTAAAAATCTATTAGGCTATACAAGCGAAGAATTAATCCGGGGAGGGCTCAGTTTTGTTCTGAGTTTGACCCACCCCGAAGATTTGAAGAGAATGAAAGCTGAAGTGCTACAATATGACAGCAATGATATTGAAAAAATAGTGGCCAAAGACTCTGAGTTCAGGTTCAAAACAAAGGATGGCGATTATAAATGGGTGAGCAATAAACGTTCTGTGCTAAAAGACGGTAATGGCAAGCCGAGTGCAATAATTGGAAATGTAAGAGACGTTTCGGATTGGAAAAAAGATATTCTGGAACTCAGTTCTTCTGTTAAGGAGAAAGAGATGCTGCTTTCAGAAATTCATCACCGTGTAAAAAATAACCTTTCAATTGTTTCAAGTCTTATTGAGCTTCAAAAAAACAGTAGTGACAATGGTACTGATAAGGGTTTGCAAGAAATCCAGTTGCGAATAAAGTCTATTGCCCTAGTTCACGAAAAACTCTATCAAAACGAGACTTTTGCAGATGTTGATTTGGCAGAGTATATAGAAGACCTGGTTGAAACCGTCTACACGACATTTAATACGGAGGAGAAAAAAATATCCCTTCAGAAAAATATGGATTCATTAAGTGTAAACATAAAACGGGCTGTGCCGATTGGCTTGATTTGTAATGAGATGCTGAATAACTGCTACAAATATGCATTCGAGGGAGTTGATGAGGGAGTAATCTCAATTGACCTGAAAGTATGCGACAATAAGGCTAAATTAACAATCTCTGATAATGGAATCGGGCTGCCTGAAGATTTTGAGGAGATGAAGAAACAATCTCTGGGAATGACACTGATTGAAGTATTTACCAAACAGCTTGATGGGGAATTGTCTTATAAGTCAGATAATGGCACAATATTTACAATAGAGTTTGATGTGGATGCTTGAAATTTTCTTCCCTGAAAATCAGATCTAATGAAATTTCTCTATTTATCTCTCCCTCACGGATTCAGGATACTCTGCTAAATACGGATACTTAGTCTTTAGCTCTCTTTTGGGTATCCAAATACCAAACATGATTATCGCAAATCGTGAAATAAGCCTCCTGTTTTTAATGCTGTGTGCCTAATTGTGATAATTACGCTCATATTCTTGTTTACATTTTTTAATTTGTAATATAATCACATCTGTCAAGTTTGGGGCTAAAGTGTGCTGACGCTCTTTAACGTTGAGTTTGATACTCCTAAGGTAGATTGTGTTATGATAAAACATACAGAATTACGGGTAGGCAACAAACGGATTATTGGAATAATCATCATTTTTATCCTGTTTGCGATATCCATGATTGTGCTTTCCAATTATGAGAAAAAGGTTTCCAATGGAGTTCGGGGATATATATACGGAGAGGGACAGTGGACTAAAGCTCAAAAAAAAGCTGCATTCTCATTGCTAAACCTTATCAATACGGGCGACAGGGCTTATTATGATGAATTTAATGAAGCTCTATTGGTGAATGAAGGCGACAAAATTGCCAGATTAACCCTTTTATCAGAAAATCCGGATATAGAACTGGCACGGCAAGGTTTCTTGCAGGGAAAGAATCACATCGATGATGTTGATGATATGATCTGGGTATTCCTGAACTTTAAAGATTTTGATCTAATCAGTAAAGCAATAGGAGTTTGGGCGGAAGCTGATCTTAAAATTGATCACCTTAGAGATCTTGCTTCAGATGTGTACAGTTCAATTGAAACCGGAGAGTTGTCGGAAGCTTCAATTGAAGAGTTTAGAAATCGGCTTATAGAACTTGACCGGGAACTGACCATTCTGGAAACTGAGTTCTCAAATGCCATGAGTGATGCAGCCCGCTGGTCAAACCGGCTGCTATTTTGGCTTACGATTACAATCTCTTTGGTGTTAATCTTCTCCATCGCCTTCCTGTCGGTTACATTTTTACAAGCTGTTAAAGACTCAAACCATCGACTTAAAAAGTCTGAAAAGAAATTCAGAAATGTGCTTGAGAATTCAAGAGACATGATCTATCAGTTGAATCTGGAAACCGGGCGTTATGACTATGTGAGCTCTTCAGTTCAAGAGTTGCTTGGTTACAGTGCTGAAGAGGTCGCGGGATCAAAGCTGGAATTTTTATTGAATCAAGTTCACCATGAGGATATAAAAAGAGTTACCGAAAAAATTAATCGTGTGAAGAGTGCAGATCAGTCAGATGTGGCCTTAGAGGATACTGAGTTTCGAATCAAACGTTCAGATGGGAAGTATATTTGGGTTAATAACATACGTGCTGCTGTGAAAAATGAAAAGGGAGAGATTGAGGCAATTGTTGGTAATGTGCGCGATATCACGGTACAGAAAAAACATTTAGAACAGATCCAGCAATCCCTTCGTGAAAAGTCAGTTCTTTTGTCGGAAATCCATCACAGAGTGAAGAACAATCTTGGAATTATTTCAAGCATTATAGAGATACAGAAAGCTGAAATGAACAGTTCAGTAAGTGAAAAATTTGATGAACTGCAGGGGAGAATAAAGTCGATAGGGCTGGTGCATGAAAAACTTTACAAAACTGAGACCTTTTCGGAAGTAGACCTTTCGATCTATCTGAGAGAACTAACTGAAATTATCTCAAAAGGTTATAAATTGAAAGGCAGAGACATCAGCCTGAACTACGATATGGACAATGTGAAAATTGATAACATCAGGGCTGTACCTATAGGGCTAATCTGTAATGAACTGATTAATAATGCGTTTAAGCATGCTTTTCCAGGGAAAGAGGGAGGGAAACTCTCACTTCGCCTTAAACAGGAAAGTGGTGAAATTGAACTATCGATAAGTGATAATGCCGGCAAACTGCCTGATAATTTCTCGCTTGATCAACATGACTCACTGGGCATGACTTTACTGAGAGTATTAACGCAGCAATTGGAAGGGGAGATCGATTTTGAGCAAAAAAAAGGGGTTGAAACAACCTTTAAAGTTCGGTTTGCAAGTAAAAGTAATCAGGAATCTGTTTGACCAGATTCCTGATTTATCCTGTACTTATAAGTTTTTATGCTGCAAGAACTTTGGAAACCTGCTCGGCAGCCTCTTTCAGGAGTACGGCCGAAATCACATTCAGGTCACTGTTGTCGATGATCTTTTTGGCCTCATCTGCGTTAGTGCCCTGAAGTCGTACAATAATTGGCACGCCTTCAACTTTTTTGGCAATTTCAGGATCCTTGATTGCCTCAATCACACCATTTGCTACGCGATCGCATCGAACAATACCGCCAAATATGTTGATCAGAATGGCTTTCACATTCTCATCTTCAAGAATAATACGGAAGCCGTTTTTTACAGTCTCTACATTGGCTCCTCCACCAACATCCAGAAAATTGGCCGGCTCACCGCCTGAGAGTTTAATGATATCCATGGTTGCCATTGCAAGACCGGCTCCGTTTACCATACAGCCCACATTGCCGTCAAGCTTGATATAGTTCAGATCGAATTTCGAGGCTTCAAGCTCGATTGGATTCTCTTCTGATTCATCACGCAGTT
>SKRK01000170.1 GCA_007118525.1 Balneolaceae bacterium | reverse complement strand
GGAAGTGAACTCAAACCGGTGCTCAATATTGAAAAAGATACTGTATTTGAGATCGGCCTTACTCCTAACCGCCCGGATGCATCTTGCCACATCGGTGTAGCCAGGGATCTCTCTGCAGTTGTAGAAACCTCCCTGAAGAACCCTTATTCCGAAATTAAGCCTAAGCCGGGAAGCATTGACGAGCGTATCAGGATTTCAATTCAGGATAGTGATAAATGCCATCGCTATGCAGGCCTGCTGGTTGAGAATGTAACCGTTAAAGAGTCGCCAGACTGGCTCAAAACCCGTCTTTT
This sequence comes from Balneolaceae bacterium, assembly GCA_007118525.1. Taxonomy (GTDB): domain Bacteria; phylum Bacteroidota; class Rhodothermia; order Balneolales; family Balneolaceae; genus Rhodohalobacter. The sequence continues at coordinate 5,286 of SKRK01000170.1, read as the reverse complement.
GGCTATTGGTTTGAGACCCATTAATAATGTTGTGGACGCCACAAATTTTGTGCTTCATGAGATTGGGCAGCCGCTCCATGCTTTTGACTATAAGCTGATAAACGGCAAAGAGATTATTGTAAAGAGTTTCAATAAAGAGACCACATTCACCACTCTCGACAGCGTTGACCGAAAAGTGCCTGCCGGTTCTCTCTTTATTTGTGATGGTAACGGTCCTGTGGCCATTGCCGGAGTAATGGGTGGTGAAAACAGTGAGGTCACCGAATCAACTGACTCCATATTGATTGAGAGCGCCTATTTTGAACCGTCATCAATCAGGAAAACATCCAAAAACCTTGCCCTTCAAACAGACAGCTCTTACCGTTTTGAACGGGGCATTGATCCAACAATTCAGCTAAGAGCCGCACAAAGGGCTGCAGAATTGATTGCTGAGCTCACCGGCGGTACAATAGTAGATGGATACAGTGATGTACACCCGGTTAAGAGTGATCAGAAGAGCGTGAATTTGAGAATTTCACGGGTTAACCGGCTTTTAGGAACCGATTTAAAGTCTGAACGAATAACTTCCATACTGAACAGTCTTGAGATTGAAACAGAAAAACTGGAAAGTGATTTATTAAAATGTACCATCCCCCCCTTCCGTCCCGACATCTCAAGGGAGGTTGATCTGATTGAGGAGGTTGGGCGTGTATTTGATTACAATAACATCCCAAGCCCCGACTCAGCACCATTCATGGCCCCTGAAGAGCTTTCAGAGCTGGAAATATTTCATCAGCGAATTCGCTCATTCGCTAAAAACCTGGGATATAAAGAAATTGCCACAAATTCGCTGCTCTCAAAAAAAGAAGCTGATATACTTGCAGAAAGAGATCTTCAGATCGATACACTGAACCCTGTATCGCAAGAGAATACCACGCTCAGAACTCATCTTGAAGGTGGGTTTCTGAAATCACTGCGATATAACCTGAACAGAAATGCGCGAACCCTGCGCTTTTTTGAACTGGGCCATATTTTCAGAAAAAGCGAAAATGGAAACTGGGTAAACGGTGTTGAGGAGAATGTACACCTCCTGATGGGACTATGCGGATTAAAGAAAGATGCAGATTGGCGGGGAGAACCGGTTCCATTCACGGTTTTTGATCTCAAGGCAGATATTGAAGCTCTTTTCCAAAACCTTGGAATTCAAATTCAGATGAAACGGGAAGCTGAAGGTAATCACCGGCTCAATTATCTACTGAATGAAAAAACGGTCTGTACATTAAAACGCGTGGAAGATATCACATTAAAGGGGTTTGATGTGGAAAGCGACGCTTATTTAGCTGAAATAAATCTCACCTTCCTGTATGATCAAAACCTGGTAAAAACGGATATTCGATACACTCCTGTTCCAAAATTCCCTGTATTTGAATTTGATGCAGCCTTTACGGTTGATAAGAGCGTGCGTTCGGGGGATATGGCCGAAACAATTCGAAGGGAGGCGGGTACGATATTAAAGACTGTTTCAGTTTTTGATGTTTATGAAGGTGAAAATATCGGGCAAGACAAAAAAAGTATTGCTTTTAGGCTTACTTTTTTAGATTCTAATAAGACGTTGAACATCAAAGATGTAGAACCAATAGTTCAAAAAATTGTTCAATCGCTTGAGAAAAGCACAGGAGCAAAATTGAGATCGTAATTTGAAAATCCATGGCGGCAAGTGAAATCCAAAAAGAGACATTTCTGACTCTGCTCGAACAAATTCGTGCTCAGGTTAATGCTCTTAAGAAACAGAATAAAGAATTGGGGCGCGAGAACTTAAAGTTGAAAGCCAAGCTTGAAGAGATTCAAAAAGATCAAACTGATATATTCTCATCAATCAGTGAATCTGAACGGATAGCCATGCGACATCAGGTTGCAGGATTAATTGAAAAACTAGACAAACACCTCGGTAATTGATATGCAATCGATTAAGGTGACCATTCTCGGCAAGCAAATTCCACTGAAAGTTGAAGAAACTGAGGTCGAAAATACGCGCAAAATTGCCCAATACGTTGATGAGAAATTCCGCATTTATCGAAACCAGTTATCCAATCAGCCCGATTCCACTGTAATGATATTAGCCTGCCTGAGTATTTCAGAAGAGGTTTTTGAGCTCCGATCTAAATTACAACATGTGCAGGGTAAAGAGAATGAATTGATGGATCAGGTAAATCATCAACTTGAAAAACTAATCGAAGATATTTCCTGATTACCTCTCCAAGAACTGTAATTCATAAGTTGGTGTTACAGAATCAGACTACTCACTCTTTAGCAAGACATGTATAAAGGCGAACGATTCAACTCCATTACTCATCTGGCCGGTTCTTTAGCAGCCGGAGTCGGATTTATCATTTTGTTAATCATTTCAATTGGGCAGGGTGATCCCTGGAAAATTGTCAGCTTCACGATATACGGCTCTACCCTTCTTGCACTTTACACATTCTCCACTCTTTACCACAGTTTTAAAGGAAAATGGAAACCGATTTTTCAAAAGTTTGACCATATCGCCATCTATCTGCTGATTGCCGGCACCTACACGCCGTTCACGCTTGTAACCCTTCAGGGTGAAGTTGGCTGGACACTGTTTGCGATCGTGTGGGGATTGGCGATGATCGGGATTATTATTGACCTCCTGCCACAAAAAGGTCACAGGATTCTACCTCTCATAATCTATTTAATGATGGGCTGGCTTGTCGTTTTGGTATTGGAGCCGTTGGCGGCTACCATGTCGATGACAGGCATGAACCTGCTGATAGCTGGTGGCCTGTTTTATACAGTAGGTGTTCTGTTTTATGTATTGGATCGAACTCATAAACTGGCTCACGGGATATGGCATCTGTTTGTTCTTGCCGGAAGTATAAGCCACTTTTTTACGGTCGCCTTATATGTTTAGAAGGGTAGTAAATCAAAGTTCGTATAAATCTCACCCTGCATTTTTTTACCTTACCTCTCTTTCTAAATCTGAATCACTTATTAAATAATGCCACAAACAGTTAAGATTTTCTTTATCGCAGATATTGTAGGAGAAACCGGTTTGAACATGCTGGAAACCATGTTCCCACCATTGAGAGACAAATATAAACCCGATTTTATCATAGCTAACGCTGAGAATTCACATGAAGGGCGTGGTTTAAATCAATCAATTGTTAAGCGATTGTACGATCTGGATGTGGATGTAATAACGGGCGGTAATCACTCTTTCGATAAGTGGAAGATCTTTTCATATATGAAAACCGATGAACGGCTCCTTCGCCCGCTGAACTATCCAAAAGGAAATGCGGGGTATGGGTATGGTGTCTATCCGGTTAAGGGCTCTTCAATCAAGATTGGCGTGTTGAATCTTCAGGGGCGCACTTTCATGCCGCAGATTGATGACCCCTTCTCCACAAGTGAGTGGGCATTGGAGAGAATTAAAAAAGAGACCGAGATCGTGTTTGTTGATTTCCACGCCGAAGCTACTGCCGAAAAGCTGGCCTACGCGTGGACCGTGGATGGGAAAGTATCAGCCGTAGTGGGCACTCATACACATGTTCCAACCAACGACGCAAGAATTTTACCCAATGGTACAGGATATATTACAGATGCGGGTATGACCGGGCCCTTCGAGTCCGTTATAGGTATGGATACAGCTACGTCTATCAGGCGGTTTACGCTCGGCACACCACAGAAATATAAAATTGCAGATAAAGACAACAGGATATGCGGAGTTTTTCTTGAAATTGACCAAGAGAGCTCAAAATGCATTCATATAGAGCCTGTCATCTTTCCTGAATTCAATAACAAAGTATAAATTCGATGAATAAAGAAGTTGTGCTTCATTGCAGAGGAATTGAAAAAAAGTTTAAATCGAAATCAGGAACTGAAGATCTTCACATTTTGCGCGGAGTTGACCTCAATGTTCACGGAGCAGAGATTATATCTATAGTGGGATCAAGCGGAAGCGGCAAGAGTACGCTGCTTCACATTCTTGGCGGACTTGACCGGCCTAATGGAGGAAAGGTTTTTTGGAATGATGAATCAATTTACGATCACAAAGCAGACCGGCTGGCTGAATTACGAAATAGTAAAGTGGGTTTTGTATTTCAGTTTCATCACCTTCTGCCGGAATTTACCGCGGTTGAAAATGTAATGATGCCGGCTCTGATTGGAGGAACAAGTCAAAAAAAGGCTGAAAAACGTGCGGCTAATTTATTGGACCGGTTCGGTCTATCAGAACGCCTGATGCACAGGCCTTCTGAACTCTCGGGTGGTGAACAACAACGAGTTTCAATGGCACGGGCTCTAATGAATAATCCGGCACTTATCCTGGCAGATGAACCCACCGGGAATCTGGATGAAAAAAATACAGAAGCGATTCTTGAACTCCTTTTTGAACTGCGCGATACGGAGGATGTATCCATCGTTCTGATAACCCACGAAAAGGATATTGCAAGCCGTTGTGATACGCTCTACTCCCTTCAGCACGGTATACTTCAAAAAGAGGGATAGGCTTTCATTTAACTTGGTTAAATCACCAAACAATGATAACTTTGCAAGTCTAAACAAGAAATTATGATTCGTCAGCAGCCATATATAATTAACGACTAAAATGAGCAAAAAACTATCGAAGGAAGATCTGGAACAGGATCTTCTAATTGAATATTCATCACGTTTTGTACACTTCTACAGTCAAAATAAAGCTGCCGTGCTTGGCGGCGGAGTCGCTATTATTTTAGTGATTGGATTAATTATCGGTTATGTCATTTACAGCGGGCAGCAAGAGAGCCGGGCACAGGAGTTGCTTGGTATTGCCGAACGTTCACTTGCACAAGGGGATTTCGAAACGGCTCTACATGGAGACGAGGAGGATTTAACTCTTGGATTCGTACAAATTGCAAATAACTACAGCCGTACAGATGCCGGCAACCTTGCAAAATACTACGCCGCAGTATCAGAATATGAACTGGGCAACTATGAATCTGCATTAGATTTTATAAAAGAGTTCAATGTTCCCAGAGGAATATTGGGTGTTTCTCCTATCTCACTGCATGCTATTCTATTAGCTGAACTCGAGAGATACGATGAAGCGGCCAGGAAATTTGAAGAAGCAGCCCGATGGGATGAAAATGAAGCTACCACTCCCTACAATCTTTTTGAAGCTGCTCAAGCCTATTTAGAAGTTGAAAAACCTCAGGAGGCCAGACGTCTGCTTGATGAGATATTAGACGAATATCCTACCACTCAGATAGCCAGCAGAGCACAGCGCCTAAGGGGACAAATTGCAGTTCG
>SKRK01000173.1 GCA_007118525.1 Balneolaceae bacterium | reverse complement strand
TGAGCGATGTTGGACAGAAATACCATGTTTGGGTTTATGTCTCATCCCGACTAGCTTTCTGAAGCTTTCCCTTTGATCTAAACGTCACAAATCTTTATCCCCTGTCGCAGTGATGCCAGTGCATCGCCTCGCGAGGGAATAAATTCCTGCCCTACATATCCCTCATAATCGGACTCAGCTATCGCCCGCATGATAGCCGGATAGAAGAGTTCCTGAGCTTCATCGATCTCATTTCGACCCGGAACACCTCCTGTATGATAGTGGGCAAAATACTCTCCAAATTCCCGGATACGGCTGATGATATCTCCCTCCATAATCTGCATGTGATAGATATCATAGAGAAGCTTGAAGTTCTCTGAACCCAGCCTGTTGCACATCTCAACCCCCCAACGGGTACTATTGGCCATATAACCGGGGTGATCTACCCGTGTGTTGAACATCTCCAGACAGAGCACCACACCGTGACGCTCGGCCTTTCGAAGAATTGGCTTGATCCCCTTTTCAAAATTTTTCATACCTGTTTCGTCATCCATATCCGTTGCATTGCCGGTAAAACAGATCAGATTTTTATATCCTGCTTCAGCCACCATCGGTATTACCCGGTTATAGCTGTCGGCTAAAGAAGAGTGCAGGCTGGGATCAATAAATCCAACATCAATTCCCGGTTCTGCACCATTGCACATTGGGCAGTAGAGATCATACTTTTTTAGTGTAGCCCAGTCGTTCGGCCCAACCAGTTCCAGGCCTGTTATTCCAATGTCGTTGCAGGCCTTGCAGAGCTCTTCAAGTGAAAGGCTGCCATAAGGCCACCGGGTAACAGCGTGCTTGATGTTGCCTTTTAAACCGGACTCTTCCAAAGCTGCTTCGGTATGTTCAATACTCTTGCTGAGGCCCAAAAGCGCTGCAGACCCTGTAATAACTCCCATTTTACCTATGGCATCACGTCTTGAAATTCCCATATCCAATTTGACTATCGTTGAGGTGCAGTGAGTGAGGTGAGCTTATAATTAACGCCGTTTAAAAGGAAAATTCCATTATTATTTATCAACATAGATAAAGGATAGCTCTGCTCCTGTCCGAAGAGAGGTTTCTATTGAAAAAGCCCCCTCCATACCGAAAATGAATGGAGGGGGCTTTTTAACTCAAACAAGCTTAACGACTTATTTGGAATTAATTTCCAACGAAAAACAGGCTGTTCACAAAGAGCAGTTTTCCATTTTCCCAAAAGCCGCGAAAGAGCGGATTGTCGATCATATAGACAACCTGGCCACGTCCGTAGGATTGAACTCCGAATGAGAGAGAGTTTTCGATCATCGGTTTCGCTTTTGCCCCCGCAAACCCGCTGCGGTAGGCTCCTTCCCGAACAGTACCCACGTTCCATCCCGACTCAAGATAGCTGTACGAATCGGCACTTAGCTTCAGGGTGAAATACTCCTGGTCGTAACCAAAAGCAAGAGGGTGAGTTGTATCCAGCGTTACTTTAAAGGCAGAGCCGGATGTTGAACTGCTGATATTTCTTCGAACCCTGTCTGCATACGGTGCCAGCATCTTATCCATAGCGGGTTCTTCTGTTTCTGCATATTTACGGGTCAGTTGAAATCCGTTACGATTTGTGAAGAGCTGGTTTGTATTTCCAATTGTGATCAGAGTGCCACCACCCCGAACCCAGGCTGAAAGTTTTTCCATGGCGTTGTCGGTCAGCACCCCGTTATATGAACCGGATGGTAAAACCAGGGTATTATAACTATCTAGGTCAAAACGCATAAAATCGTCAGTATTGATCAGTGTAGCCGGATATTGAAGCTGCTGATCAATAAAGTGCCAGATCTCACCTGCATTCAGAGACGATGTTCCTTCACCCAATACGAGGGCTATTTTCGGTTTCTCAATAAATGAGACCCTGTTGGAGCCAAAGTCAGATCCTGACTCCACAAAACCGGTAGGCGCGCCATAGAGGCTTCGCTCATGTTTTTCAGCAGCAGCTTCCACAATCTCATCAAAGGCGTCGCCCAAATGGTTATTGTTTCCACGGGTGATAATCAGAGTGCCTCTTTTATAGCTGTTTCCTTCCATCTGAAAATCAACGGTTGAAAACCGGCTTCGAACTCCCTGCTTTGTAATCTCGGCAAGAAATCGGGCATCGTCCATGCCGGTCCAGCGCGCCACATAGGCATAAGGCTTTTCAGCCCCCGTGCGGGTTACCTGCCTGAAATCTTCCGGCGAGATGTTCATATCCGGCCGAATGTCAGATTCAAGCGCATATCCATCAAGGCCAAAGCGATAGTGGGCTTCCCAGGTGGTAATATCGTATGTCAGTGAATCGGCCAGCTCCGGGTTTGGTTCAAAGAAAACCCGTGCAAGCTGCCCCTGCGGCTGTCGAACATTTACTACAATGTCGCCTGCAGAGATCGAAACCCGTTCAGTCTGACCGGTCTTATAATTATATCCGCGCGTATTCCGGCTTGAACCCGCAGTTCCATAGCGAATCTTCTGTCCGTCAAGAAAGCGAAGCAGGTGATTGATCTTATCGGGATTGTTGTCGGCTTTTACCACAAAGGTTTTATAGGTGCCTGCAGGATTGTTAACGGCATCATCAAAGAATTTGGCAAACTCCGATACAACCCGGTCGGCATGATTAGCGGTAACTTCAACGGTAGACATACTGCTCAAATAGTGGTTGTAAAGCCGGTCTTTAAGAGTCAGTGTATCTCCCTCTTCGGTGATCACGCCAATTCCTGCCCGGCTGCCACCACCCTGTTCATAGGTCATCCCAATTGCGCCGTTATAGGTTGGCCAGGTGTCGCCATAGCTCGGGTAGAATAGATCAAACACTTCACGGGTATAGTAGAGAAGCCCCTCTTCGTCGAAATGCCGAGTATGATTTTTCCCGATGGTAGTTTGAAATTCACGCTGCCAGTCGGTAATCACCTTATGAAACGGTTCTGCAGCCGGCGCAAAATAGTAGGGGGAGTTGTATCCCATTTCATGCAGATCAACATGTACATGAGGCATCCACTCCTGGTAAATGGCAATTCGATAACGTGACTCTTTCTGAGTTTGCCAGGCCCAATCACGGTTCATGTCGAAATAGTAGTGGTTTGAGCGCCCGCCCGGCCACGGCTCATTGTGCTCGCGTGACTCCGGGTTTGGATTCATCTCTGATCCCACAATTCCATTAAACCAGTTTACATAGCGATCGCGTCCGTCCGGATTCATCATAGGATCAATAATCACCACCGCATCCCTCAGCCACTCTTTCGACTCCAGGTTGGCAGGATTCACCAGCTCGTAAAGGGTTTTCATCGCTGCCTCGCTGCTTGAAGTCTCATTCCCGTGAATGTTGTATGCCAGCCATACAATGGCTTTTCGGTTCGGTGTCGCTTCACCCGGTTGCAGCCCTGTAAGCCTGAGGTTGTTTAGGCGAATCTCTTCGATATTTGAATGATTCTCGGCTGACGTTACAACCAGGTATACAAGCTCACGATGCTGGTTGGTTGTTCCGTAGGGGTGGACAGTTGCCAAATCAGAATTTTCAGCTACATGGTTAACATAGCTTACAACCCGGTGATGAGGGGTCCAGCGTTCTCCGAGTTCATAACCTAAAAATTCATCCGGAGATTGTAACTGAGCAAAAAGAGAGGGGGTAATGAGAGCAGTTATCAGCAGTGTGATGCCAATGCGAAGCAATTTTTTCATGATCTGTTGAATATGATTTTGAGTACCCGTTAAAAAAAACGAAGTTGCAACTTAACGAAAACCCAACACTGCTAAAAGCATCGAGTTTACTTGAAGATTAAATTTATAATTTTTGCGCTCTTTTTAATCAGTTCGGGGATAGTGCAGGCCCAGGAGCAGCGCTTTACAATTTTGCATACCAATGATGAACACTCCCACCTGATTCCAATTCCGGCTATTGACGATCACCCTGATTATGAGAATCCGGCGCATGGCGGGTTTGCGCGCCTGGCCGGTGCTGTAAATTTGATACGCGAGGAGAAAGCTGCTAATAATGAACCGGTACTGCTCTTTTCAGGAGGTGATATACTTGGAGGACCGGCATTTGGTTGGCTTCCGCTCAGGGAGGGGTTGGCGCCGGAGTTAAATCTTTTTCAAAAAATAGGCTATGATGCGGTCACAATCGGCAATCACGAGTTCGACTATGGCCCGGATGTGTATGCCAATTATCTGAAAGCTGCCGGTTACCCGGAGGCCTCCGGGCAAACAGCCATTCTGGGCACCAACACCCGTCCGCCGCAGGATCATCCCCTGAGTGAAATGGGTATCAAGAATTATTTGATCAAAGAACTGGAAAATGGCCTTACAATTGGTGTTTTCGGGCTTATTGGTAAGGACGCCATCTCAAAAACAGCCGAACCCGGTCCGGTTAATTTTGAGGATCCGATTCAGTCGGCCCGAAAAGCCGTTGAAGCACTCATCAAAGAGGGGGTGGATGTGATTATATCAGTAAACCACTCAGGTGTAAAAGAAGATCGTGAATTGGCAAGAGCCATTCCGGAGATCGATGTTATTGTGGGCGGACACTCCCACACGCCGCTTTATGAACCGATCACAGAGGGGAAAACAGTGATTGTTCAGGCCGGTCAGTATTTGAAATACCTCGGAATTCTTGAGCTCAGCTGGAATGCCGATGAACGCCGGGTGAATGTGATGAATGATGTGGAGAGAAGTCCATTTCTGAAACCACTCAATCAGGACGTGCCGGAAGACGAAGAAATTGCCGCTGAGGTTGATCGCTACGAATCAATACTGAACAACTGGATTGCAGAGCTTACAATGGGAGAGATTGTGGATATTCGAAGAGTTGTTGCAACATCATCTTTCCCGATTCAGAGGAACCGCCCCCAGCGGGAATCTGGCATTGGAAATTATATCACAGATGCATTGAAGAGAGCCGCTGAAGAAGCCCTGGGCAAACCTGTTGATATAGCTGTTCAGGCAAACGGGGCCATTCGCAGCGATATCGTTATCGGAACAGAGGAGTGGAGCAATGAGAAGATCTCATTTTACGATCTGGTCATGGCTACCGGACTAGGCTCAGGAAAGGATGGCAACCCGGGCTATCCAATGGTTTCGTTCTATTTAACGGAAGATGAAGTGCGACGGGCTTTGGAGGTGTCAGTGTTGCTGTCCGGACTAAGGGGTGATAACTTTTTTCTTCAATTTTCAGGACTCAACATGATGTATGACCCGGGGCGTGCCGTGCTCTTTAAAATTCCATTTTCAGGAACTCCCATCCCGACTTCCCGGGCTGTTTTGAGCGCACAGCTTAACCGTTCCGGGGAAGATCCCGTGCCTGTCCGAAAAGGGAGCGACACCCTGTTGCATGTGGTAACCGACTATTACATTGCCGGATTTCTGCCGCTGGTGGGAGAAGTAGTCCCAAACCTGGCTGTTCAGCTTCGTGATGAAAATGGAAACCCCGTTGAACTGGAGGAAACTATTGTTTATAGAGATGGAGATCAGCTTAAAGTGTGGCAGGCCGTTCTGGAGTACACACTGAGTCACGAAACGAATGAGGAGGGCTTGCCCGTTATCCCTGCGCAGTATGAAGAACCTGAAGGAAGATT
>SKRK01000350.1 GCA_007118525.1 Balneolaceae bacterium | reverse complement strand
GTTTGGAATGCCCGGTTTGATGACGGTTCCACCGGAACAGAGCAGCGATGGGGTGCAGGTGCTGAATTAAAGAACGAGATCAGCCTGTTTGGAATCAGTTTCGCCCATGCGCTTGGAATTGCCCAGCCGGCGCAGGAGCTATTTACGAATGTAGATTATGATCTCTACTACAGGGTTAGGGCAGTGGTTCCTTTTTAGTCTTGAGTCTTGAGTTCAGAGAGGTGTTTATCGGTAATATTCTAATCTAACTCTCTAGCACTAAAAACAATTAACAAATTCCAAAAGTACCCTGAGTATAAAGTATAGGCACTTAATCGGGAAAAGCACCCGTTTGGAATTTGTTATTTGTTATTTGATAATTGGAATTTAATTTGCCAACTGCCAACTGCCAACTGCCAACTGCCAACTGCCAACTGCCAACTGCTTCTCAAGACTCAAAACTAATACCACTAGATCCCTCTCCTCAACCCTCGCTCTGTAAATCTCCAATCTTCAATAGAGGTGTTAATCTCCCGGTTGCTCCAGGTGATCTCTGTTTTTCGGTCTTCGCGAAGGTCGTACATGGTCATTTTGGAAGGGCTCCAGAGCCGGTCGGTGATCTGTTCGAACTTCTCTGCTTCGAGGCGTTTGATCTGCTCACCGCTGTTATTGAAATAATGAATTTTTTGCAACGCGTATGTCTCCTTCACAATTTCAAATTCAACATAGGAGTACTGGTCAGAATCAGGCTTTGAAGCGCGAATGCGATAATGGTCTTCGTGCTCTTCGAGCCATTCGAATTCATAGTCGTCAGGATCCTGATCTCCAAGGTCTTCATACGTAAAATCACTGCCCATAAAACGATCGCCCCGTTCTGATGAACTGATGGTTTGAATGCGCCCAACGGAAGGAAGGTATAACCGCTGGATGGTGCTTCCGTTTTCGTTTACAGAGAGAAATCCTGTGCCCCGCACATTTCCTGGATCGGAGAAAACGATCAGGCTTTTGTTGTTCTCGCCATCCACAACATTCCATGACTGCATGGTTCGGCTGCGGGTTCGCCCGCGAGGATCGGTGATCACCATCTCCATCCTGGCCGTTTCCGACTCTATTGAATTGCGTCGATCATCAACCTCTTCGAAAATGGCACGTGCCTGCTTTTCGTCTGTAATTCTCTCCTGTGCCAGAACTGATACAGAAAAGATGATTAGAAATGGAAATAAAAGGTATAAAAATTTCATACGTAATTAGGGTTTCCAAGAAAACAGTGAGTTAAGGAGTACCGTTCAAGTCGAGGGCACGATTAAAAATATCTATTTAACCGGCGAAGATGCCTGATCTCCAACAACAGTCATCCATGGGCGAACTTCCCAGCTTTTTACCAGTCCGTTTTTAACGTAGGGGTCATTTTCAGCAAACTTTTCTGCACTCTCGGGCGAATCTCCTTCAAAGAGTAAGATAGCTTTGTCGGCAGGTTCCTGAAGCGCGCCGCCCAGAACCAGGCTGCCCGATTTTGCAGCCTCCCAGGCAAGTGCAAGGTGTTCGGTTCGGAATTCACCGCGCCGTTCCAGGTAGTCGGGTTCCAGATCGTAAATAAGCAGATAGTGCATGGTTTGTAGTAGTTTAAAATTTTTATGAAAAATTACTTAGACATGAAGCGTCTCTTTGCCTTCAAATTCAGCGCTTTGGTTTTCAGTCATTTCAAATATTTTAATAATCTCCTCTCTCGGGAGGGAACCGGCTGCTGAAAGCTCTTTTCCGCCACCATAGGTTTTGATGGCGTAATCGGCTACGTCACCAAATGCTTCAGGGGGTACGCCAACATCAGAAAGACGCTGATAGAGCCCGTTCTCCTGCAGCCAGATCTCAAAAACAGAGATAAAAGCGATGGATGCTTCATTCACGTCATCATGCTCTATTCCAAATAGCCGGCTGCCGAGCAGTGCAAGACGATCGCGAACACGGTCTTTCTCCCATAACCATCTTAAATAGGCCGGATAGAGCGTGGCAAGCCCGCGGCCGTGGGCCAGGTCATGATTGTAACCGCTAAGTGCATGCTCCAGATTGTGAAGCGTAAACGGAGCAGGTTTACGGCCCGACACCTGCATGCCATTCAGGGCGAGGGTGGAAGCCCACATCATTCGTCCGCGAAGGTCTTCATTCTCAGGATCTTCCTCAATTTGAGGCAACGTCTGTATTACGGTCTCCATCACGCCTTCGCTGTAACGATCAGCCAGCGGAGAGTCGTTTCCGCCCAAAAGATAGTTTTCGATTACATGACTGATGATATCAGAGGCACCATCTCTGGTAGTGGTGAGAGGGAGCGTGGTGTGATAAGCCGGGTTCAGCCAGCAAGCGGATGGTTTCATAAATGGATAACTGACCGGGGATTTGCCCTTTACTTCCGGATTTGAAATTACGGCATGAGCTGTAACTTCGGAGGCCGTGGCTGCCGTGGTTGGAATTGCAGCCACAGGCAGTGCGCCCTTCATCTTCTTATATTTCGGTTCGCCCAAAACAAATGGCCAGATCTCGTTTTCATTATCATGAATCAGGCCGGCTATCGCTTTGGAAGCATCCATTACCGATCCACCGCCAAAAGCCAGCACAAAATCTATCTTCTCTTTCTTGCCAAGTGCCGCAGCTTTATCAATGGTTTGGGCGTGGGGATTGGATTCTATTCCTTCAAAAAGGACAACCTGTATCTTCCTGTCCTCAAGACTCTTTATCACGCTATCCAGAAATCCCAATCGCTTAACGCTGCCACCACCGGTTACTAGCAATACGTTTGATCCATATTCCGTCAGTTGATCAAAAAATGATTCTTTCTTCTCTTGTCCGAAGTAGATTCTTGTTGGAATATGCAGTTCAAAGGGATTCATAAATGGGTATATTTAATTCAAATTATAAAGGTGCTTTAAAATAGGGATTTTAGATCAGTTTCAGATCAAAGATACTCTAAAGCGCTTGCTGGAAATATTTCTTTTCGACTTTAAAAGCAGAAGGAATTGATTCAATGTAAGATTTACACATTAAAACAGAACAAAGATCAAAGACGTTCTCTTATACAATGGCTGATTTAAAAAAGATTATTCGTAAACGTGCAGAGAATCATTTCGATTATATGGTTCAAACGCGCCGCTATCTCCACAAAAACCCGGAAGTGAGTTTTAAGGAGTACGACACCACCGATTATATCGTGCATGAGCTGAAAAAACTCAATATTCACGTTGAAAGGCCTTTGGAAACGGGATGCGTAGGAATTATTGAGGGTAATAAACCGGGCAGGGTTATAGCTCTCCGGTCCGATATAGACGCCCTGGCTATGGACGAGGAGGGAGATGCCAAAAAAGAGTTTTTGTCAGAACGTCCCGGAGCGGCTCACTGCTGCGGACACGATGCGCATATGGCAAATATGCTGGGCGTTGCCAATATTCTGAACGACTTGCGGGATGAAATAGCCGGGAAGGTTCTGCTGATTTTTCAACCGGGTGAAGAGAAGCTCCCGGGGGGAGGCCGTCTTTTAACAGAGTCCGGTTTTTTACAGAAACAGGGCGTTCAGGAGATCTATGGACTGCATATGAGTCCCGATTTTGAACCGGGACAGATCGGGGTGAAGTCCGGGCCTTTTATGGCAAGTCCGGATGAATTTGAGATAAAAATTATCGGCAAAGGTGGTCATGCGGCTTCACCTCACTTAACCATAGATCCCATTGTGCTGGCGGCACAGGTGATTACCCAGTTTCAGACCATTGTGAGCCGTTCCGTTGCTCCAACTGAACCGGCTGTGGTTACAGTAGGAAGAATCAGGGGCGGATCTACCTATAACGTGATACCTGAAAGTGCGGAGCTGATCGGCACGGTTCGAACATTCTCGCGCGATACGGCTTTTCTGATTAAAAGAAGAATGGAAGAGATTGTGAAGGGAATTGCGCAGGGTTCCGGCGGTTCCTATACATTTCAGTTTAATGAAGGATACCCGGCCGTGATCAACGATGAAGGATGCACGGAGAAATTGATCAGATCGGCAGAGAAAATTATTGGTTCAAAAAATGTGATTGAAATGGAGCGGCCATTGATGGCGGGTGAGGATTTTGCATTCTATCAGCAGGAGTTTCCCGGGGCATTTTTTCTGCTTGGGAGCGGAAGTGAAGAGGCCGACTCCAAATGGAGCTGGCACCATCCGAAATACAATATTGATGAGAAGGTTTTTTTAACAGGGGCAGCACTTATGGCAGGCCTGGTATTTGAGTAAATGCCATTATTTAAAACGTTCAGGCCTGATAGTCTTAGGTTTGAAACATGCCCGCCAATCTGTAAATTCGACATTATAAACCTTTAAAAACCCGAAAAATGGCCATAGATTCCCTTAAATTAAGATTAATTAAGCGAATTGAAGAGATTGATGATGAATCCGTGATCAAAAAACTCTTTACGACTCTTGAAAATCAGGAGCTGATATCAGAGGATTCCGTAGAGTTGAGCCATGAGGAGGATCTTGCAATAGACCGGGCTGAAAAGGATATCCGGGAAGGCAATCTTCTGAGTGAGAAAGACGCAGAAAAAAAGATTAAACAATGGATTTAAACGTCTTTTGGACATTTACGGCCCAGGAGGACAGGGAGGGCATTTACAAATACTGGAACGATAAATCCGGTGATAAGGACTACTCCAGGGTGCTGAATAATATCATCAGCGATAAACTTCTCAAAACGGTAATTTTTCCTGATTCCGGACTGGAGACCAATCGCAAGGATATTTATGTCCATGTTATTGAGAAGTACTATAAACTGTTCTATAAAGTTGAAGAGAATTCGATTATTGTACTTCGGTTTTGGGTAAACAATAAACATTTAAGCCGCCTTAAAACAGATGAGTGAAAGCTCGGAACTGGCATTTGAAAATCCATCGGGGGATCGCTTCAGGCTGACGGAAGAGCTGATCAAAAAGGGGATTGATGCTTCCAGAAACAGCGAAAGGCTCCGAATGATTCTGCCGGTTCACAGAACCCAGGGTGCAAAGGTACAGCGTCTGATCAACTTTCTGCAACCCGGTACATATATCCGTCCGCATAAACACCCGCTCGATCACGCTTCAGAATCGATTGTTATGCTTCAGGGTGAGATCCGGTTTTTTACGTTTGATGGTCAGGGAGTCGTAAACTCAGCTGAAATAATATCATCATCACCGTTACCCGGAGTTGTAGATATTGAACCGGGAGTTTGGCACTCTTTTTTGGTATTGGAGACGGACACCATTTTGTTTGAGTGTAAGAAAGGGCCCTATAATGCCAAAACGGATAAAGAGTTTGCGAAATGGGCTCCGGCAGAGAGTGATCCCGAATCAAAAAAATGGATAAAAAAACTGGCAGAATGAAACGTACATTTTCCTATTGGGAGCGCGAAGCCTGGCTTCAAAAACCTGATCTTTTGATTGTGGGTGCAGGTATTGTCGGGGCGTCTGTGGCACTATTTTACAAGGAGAAGCACCCCGAAAGAGATGTTTTGATTGTAGACAAGGGCATAGTGCCTGAGGGGGCAAGCACCCGGAACGCAGGGTTTACATGTATAGGATCCATTTCCGAACATCTCGCCGATATGAAGGTTGCCGG
>SKRK01000342.1 GCA_007118525.1 Balneolaceae bacterium | reverse complement strand
CTGGTGCCATCAGCAGAGATGGAGATCTGCATTACGCCGGACTGAAGATCAGTAATAGGATAAACCGTTCGGCTGCTCAGGTCATATTGGTAAATATTGGGAATTCCGTTCTGGTCGGATACGAATAATAATCGGCCGTCATTGGTAAGTGTAGGCTGAGTTTCCGACCAGTTAGGGGTGTTGGTAAGCCGCTCAATGCGATTGCTTCCAATCCGCATTCTGTAGAGGTCGGTTTCATAAAAGCTGTCATCCTGCATAATCGAGAATCCCGAGAGTGCAGTGTGAGGCTGCAGGTTTCCGCCCCTGTTTGAAATGAAATAGACAAATTCAGAGTCGGGGCCCCAGGCAGGCTCCTTATCGGTAAATACGTCTCCGGTCAACTCCTGAAAATCACCGGATTCAATTTCGTAAACATAAATACTTTGGTACGGCCCTCTGTTTCCATCAAAAGCAATTTTTCTTCCGTCGGGCGACCATGCTACAGATGCTATCGCATCCAGATCAGGAAAGCGAATGGTATTCGATCTTCCGGTTTCATAGTCTACAATTGCCAGGTTATACGATCCTTCCGATTTACTTGAAAGCGCAATTTTTGAACCATCAGGCGACCATGAGAGATTTGGGTTTAGGATATTGAGCTCTTCGAACATCGGGCTGTCTCCACCCCTTATCAGTGTTTTAAGCCGTTCGCCGGTGTTTGCATCTACGACAATTACATCAAAAACGCCACGGCGATTCGAGATCATAGCGATTCTGTCGCCCCTGGGGGAGATTGCCGGGCTTGTATTGTAAGATCGCGACCTGCTTTGTGGACTACCGGTGATCTGTGTGGCCACGCTGCTCAGCGACTGACGTTCTGCAACTTCAGGGAAGTAACGCTGACGCCAGTATTCCAGCCATCGCTCCGAGAGCTCATCTAATTCAAGACCAAGTGATTGCACAAGTGCCTGACGAATATTTCTGGTAGTTTTAATACGCTGCAGGATCTCTGTAATTTTTGGCCTGCCATATTGATCGGCAATGTAGTACCAAAATGCCTGGCCTCCGCGATAGGCGAAAAAACCACTCAGTTGCTGAATGGGGGGGAGGTATTGATTCAGTACGGCATCACGCATAAACATATCGGTTTGCGTATCCCAGTAAAGTGCTAAATACTCGGCCAGCCCCTCTTCAAACCATAAAGGGAAAACAAGCTGAATATTATTTTGTATGATCGACTGAACCGACCCTCCATAATAGATATCGTTAACATAAGCATGAAGAAGTTCGTGCTGAAGGGTTCGCCTGAAATCCGCATAATCTCCCATAAAGGGCTGCGTCATACGGTTTTTAAACTTATCGGTAACCCCACCAATACCCTGTGCGTCTACAGGCAGCCTCACCACATTTGTTTGAGAAAAGTCGCTGTGAGAATCGTAGATAATCACAGGGATTCTATCGGTTAACTGGTCACCAAAATCTTCGTTCAGCTGTTTGAGGGAACTTTCAACCGTTTCTGCAGTGAACTGAGCAAGATGATAGTTCTTGGAGTCGTAGTAGTAGATGTCGAAGTGTTCGGTTTCAATATATCTCCAATCAAAGGTTTCATATTGAACCCTGTTTTTCCCAAAAAAGAAATATTGGGCAAACAGAACCTCAGTAAGAGCAGTACCCAGAAGCAGAGTCAGTAAACCGGTGAGCAAAACTTTATGTAGCAAACGCATTTGATAGTATTATGTTAATAGCCTGATAGTTCAAGGTCGATCTGGCGTTTTTCCAGGTCTGTTCGCACTACTTTTATCGAAATAGCATCTCCAAGGCGGTAATTTTTTCCTTTCGATTTGCCGGTTAAGCAGTGCATTTTTGGATGATACACATAGTAGTCATCCTTAAGATCGCTAACGCGAATCATTCCTTCACAGTATATGTCATTTATCTGAACGTAGATTCCATTCTCAGTTACACCGCTAATCGTACCCTTAAATGTCTGCCCCAGACGCTCTGAGAGGTACTCCACTTGTTTCAATTTAACAGAATCACGTTCAGCTTCTACAGCGTAACGCTCTCTTTCGCTGCAGTGTTCACCTATTTGCAATAGTTGATCAAATGTGTACTCGGCTGTTCCGGAGCTGTATCGTTTAAGCAGTCTGTGAACAATCACATCGGGGTAACGGCGTATTGGACTGGTAAAGTGTGCGTAGTGTGAAAATCCAAGTCCAAAATGACCAATATTCTTGGGCGAGTACTCTGCTTTTGCCATCGATCGGAGCATCAGCCCGTTTATAATATTTTCGAGGGATGTATTTTCAACCTGTTTCAGAAGGGAGTTTATTTTTTTTGCTGTAACCTGACCGTTTAACTCGAAATTAATTCCAAGCGGCTTGGCCGTTTCACGAATGTTGTTGAGTTTCTCCAGGTCTGGCTGCCCGTGAACCCGATAGAAAAAAGGGTGATCATTTTTTGAGGTCTTCTTGCCCCTGATGTTCTTACGAAGGGTATCTACATGATAGGCAACTGTTTTATTAGCCATAAGCATGCACTCCTCGATCAGTTTATGAGCAAAAAGCCGCTCTTTCACGATTACGTCAACCGGTTTGCCTTTCTCATCAAGTACAAACTTGGGCTCCGGCGTTTCGAAATTAATGGAACCCTCATTAAATCTCTTTTCAAGCAGTACTTTTGCTAATTTCTCCAGAATTTTGAGTTCGTTGATATACTTGTGTTTCACCTTTCCATCGAGGATTTCCTGAACTTCGTCGTATACAAATCGCTGTTTGGAGTGGATCACTGTCTCTTCAATGCTGTAGTTGACAAGTTTTCCATTAGGGGCTATCTCCATAAAACAGCTGTAGGTCAGTTTGTCTTCGTTTGGGCGAAGGCTGCACACTCCGTTACTGAGGCGTTCCGGAAGCATTGGGATAACGCGATCTACCAGGTAAACACTGGTTCCGCGTCCGTAGGCTTCCTCATCCAGCTCTGAACCTCTGGGCATGTAGTGAGTCACATCAGCAATGTGCACCCCCAGGTAGTAGTTGCCATTATTCAGCATTTGAATACTGAGCCCGTCATCGAAATCTTTGGCGTCGGCCGGGTCAATAGTTAAAACAACTTCATCTCTGATGTCGCGGCGCCGGGCAATGACTTCATCTGAGATCCGCTCGGGTATTCGTTCGGCGAATTCATCTACATTAGGCGGGAAGTCGGAGGCAAATTGTTTTTCGGCAAGAATGGAGAGTATATTTGCTTCGTTGGTTCCTGCATCACCGAGCGACTGTATGACTGCAGCCTGAGGATATCCTCGAACATCGTCCCACTGAATAAGCTTAAAGGTGACTTTCTCTCCGGGTTTTGCTCCGTTCAAATCTTCCGGATCAACAAAAAAGTCAACTCGTGATGATTGTTGGTCCGATTTGATCAGATAGGTATTTTTGGCTGCTTCCTCCAGGGTGCCCACAAATATACTTCTTGCCCGTTCTATAACATCTTCAATTCTGCCAATGGGTTTATTGCTCTTTTTGTGATACCCCATCAGTTTCACCTTCACTTTATCGCCGTTGAGTGCCGTACCCATAAATCGGCGCGATACTTTAATATCCTGATCACGCCCTTCAACAATTACATAACCATCGCCATGGCTGGTAACATCCAATTTACCCACTACAAAGCTTTTATCACTTTCAGCTACTTCATTCAATCGTACCAGATTTCCTTTTGTAACCAGGATATGGCCATGTTGTTTTAGACGGTTAATGGATGCTTTGAGTTTTTTTTCTCCTTTCTTTTTTGAAAGCGAGAGTGCATCCATAAGAAGTGGTACCGGTATTGATGCATCCGGATAGGATTTTAAAAGTTCAATAATTTTTTTCTCTAGTGTACTTAGATTGTCTTTACTCATATTTAGTATTTGATAGTAATAATTTAATGTTCTGCGATAGTCTCCAGCACTTCATCGTCATGATCATCTTCTCTTTTACTTAAACCAAAAATGCCTCTGAAAGCATTTGATATCCGATTTCTAAACTCTTGCCAGGTATTAAACTGAACACGGGCTTCCAGGCCAACACCGTTCATCTCCTGGGTTTGCCGTTCAGAACTTCCTCCTGCACCGCTTGAATAGGACAAGGTCGGGTCTTGCCGGTGAAAAGCGGTTAGTGAGAAGGTACGATTTATTCTATATGTTGCCCCAAGATCTCCAATATCACTCTGTTCACCTGTAATTTGTCCTTCACGACGTAATATAACACGATCGTCGAACAAACGAAGGGCTACACCTAGATCCACCTCGTTTAAAGCCGTCAGGTTCAAATCGATGTCGAACGTGATATCACTTCGCAGCAGTGAGTTGATCTGGTTCGACAGCAGCGGATTGATAATCTGGCTGGTTATAAGTGGATTTACAACCGCTGCGGTTCCGGTGAAACCTTCGCCCAGCCCAAGGCCCTGCGCCTGTGATGAGGGCAGAAAGTTGCCGCTGATCAGAATACTTGTGGCCTGTATCAGTTTTTCCTCTTCGTTCTGATTCAGATTATTTATTTGAGTGGCAATGGTTGGATCGAGAGTCCCCTCAATGCCGGTGGGCACCCTGAAAAAGAAATCATTTTCTACTTCCGTAATCGTTCCTCCAATTTGCAGTACCAGTTCAACGGGAATTCGCTGCCCCGGCTCGATAAGAACGGTTGAAGATGGAAGCAGGGATGCAACAGACGGTCTGGCTCTGTAAATGGCAGTTACGTTCAGATTGGCATCAATCAGGTCGCCCTGCCAGCTGATAGACCCGCCTTCCTGAAGAGTAAACCGTCGTGTGAAAATGTCACCACTTACAAACTGGTAATCACCGCCCTGGATATTAAATTGGCCAAACATGCTAACATCCTGATCTTCCAGTAGTATACGAACCTGTCCGGTACCATTGGCATTCAAAATTTCGTTGGTAACCGGGTCAAATATGAGCTGAACATTGATTGGATTATTGGCTGCAAATTGCAGGTCCATCGTAAATCGTTCAATAAAAGTTAACTCCTCTTCAGGTGTATCACCGTTTCTATTAGCTTCTGTTACATCACGTAATCTCTGTTCGAGCTGTGCAAGATCAAATGTATCCACGAACTGGATAAACCGCCGATCTTGTTCAAGTTCGGTCTCTTCCTGCAGCGGAATTGAAATTCTGGAGTTGGATGAGAGTACCACCGGGGTAGTGGTTCGCAGAAGAGGGTTGAAATTGGTGCCCGTTATTCTGGCCTGACCGGTTCCATAGAGGGATGAGTAAAATGGAACATCCGGATCATACGGATTATTCATGAAGTGAAGGTTGTTCAGGTCGAGAGTCAGGTTGATTGTCGTGGTTGGGGCAAAATCCTGAAGATCAACCTGCCCATTGAGCTTGCCTGTGCCTCCATTGCCATCCCGCAGGTCAACATCCCTGAAGAGGAGTCCATCCGAACGATTAAAATCCAGCTCTCCGCTTATCGTATACCCAACGTTTGTAAACAGAGGAACTCCGTAGACATCCGATACTTGAAATGTAGCATCAAAATCGTAATCGGTAAGAGATCCCCTGATGAAACCGGTACCGCTTGAATTTCCCTCCATCTCCTCTATGATCATCGGTGCGATGAAGGTTACAATCCACATATCAATCTCTCTCAGATCGGCATCAAAATAGAAGAGGTCCGTATCGGGATCATCCTCCTCATCCGGAATTTTAAAATATCCGTTGAACCGCAAATCCTGGCCTATATTGTTATTTCTCTGGAAATAGCTACTGTATTTTTCCGGATCTGTAAAAATTCTGATGTCTGTATCAAATCTGTTCTCGGTACTATTAAACGTACTGTTAAGTGTAAGATCACCGATTACTCTGTTATTTATGCGCCCCCCGTCTACGTTGATATTTCCCTGTATGGAGGGTATTTCTGTGAGAGAGCGGGTTACAAAATCCCCATCCATTATACCTGAAAACTCTATTCTTCCGCCTATCAAATCGGATATTCTGGAAATATCAAAATTGTTGACCTTGTATTCGACCGAATCTTCCAGGCTGGCACTGAACGTGCCGTTAATTTCAAGCAGGTCGTTATCGCTGGTTAATACAACGTCCTGCATGGTTAATGCCCGGCGCTCTGAGTAGGTGATAACAGGGTTACCTACAGTGGCCCAATTGTATTCGGGGGTGCCTATGTTAAATTCATTAACAAGGACCTGAAATTGCCCCGGGCTTAACACTCCCAGAAATTTCGACTCAAATGATAACTGATCATCCCTCAACAGGTTTTGATTTACTTCAAGTGAGTCATTGCGCATCGACAAGTTTAAGAAACTCTCTTCAAAAATCATTTGATTATATCCGGCACCGGAAAAATTTGCCTGAAAATTCACAGAGCTGTTCTCTTTTAACGAGCTGCGGTGATTAAAACTGGCAGTCATGGAAGAGTTAATATTTTCAAAGTGTAGTCCCTCTACCTGAAAATATTCATCAAAAAGATTTCCGGAGAGCGACATTTTATCCCGATTTGCATTGACCGAAGCTGTAATTCTGGCCTTGCTGTTCAATTCGGGCAGGTCGGGAAGATACAACCGCAGTAATTCAAGGTCTTTTATAAACAAGTTTAAAGAGACGTCTGCTACCGGATCTTGATCATCTGAGATTTCCTCACCGAAAGCTAAAAGTTCTATTTCGCTCTCAAAGAGTATCTCCTCGCGTATTCGTTCGCGCAGGTATTCGGTCCAATGCTTTCCAAGGTTCTGCATAAGGGCGGGAGACAAAGTACCCGACATCTCTCCATCAAAAAATGAGCTGGTAAATCGAAGCCTGCGGTTTGCGTTTTCGGGTGAATTGATATCTGCATAGAGCTGATGCGACCTCAAGGTGTCTGCTCCTATCATCGATTGTGACATTTCTATGCTCATCCTGCCGTAGATATCTTCTATAGTGTTCCCCTGAATATTAGCAGAGAATGTGCCGTTAAACTGGGTGCTTTCCGCCTCAAAAAAATCGGTATAACGGGTAAAGTCAACATTCATCATGCTTCCGTCTGCACTAAGCGTACTCGACTCATCATTCTGAATATAATAGCCGCTGCTTCTGAATTCGGCAATATCGTCTTCAAGATGCACGGAGTAATCAAGCCGCCTGGAATCGAGCTCTAATTCGGCTATTACTTTTTCAAGCCGGTATCCGTACAGAGTGCTTGTACCGAGATCAATGGAGGTGTTAAGTTTTGCAGTTTGATCGAAGCCTGATCCATTTCCTGCAATTCGTCCCTCGAGCACCGTGGAAGAGAGGGTGTCACCCATAAATGGAGTAATATCTAAAGAGTCTAATTCGGTGAGGAACTCATAACCGATAACTTCATTGAACTCGGCAAAGGCGTCGAAGTTTAGAGATCCCGCATCAGTTCTGAGCCTCAAGTCAGTGTTCAGGGTTGAAAGGTCTCCATAAAGATCTCCTCTTATGGTGCTGATTCCGTATCTGTCCAATTCGATGCCGTTCAGATAAACTCCGGAGAGAAATTGAGCTTCATCCGGATTGAGCACAAGATTTTCCAATTGAGCCCTGTAACTAAACCCGGAATTAAGCATATCGTTTATAACACCCGAAACTATTATAAAAGATTGACCTAACGATGCCTGAATTCGGTCTACATAGAATTCATTGACATTTCCTTCGGCATTCATCTCAAATGCGATTTGGTTTTCAAAGTCCGGATATTCGGGCAGAAACTGCTTAATAAACGTTGTGGAAAGTATTCCATTCTGAACATCGGCTGTGTATTGAGCCTCACGAAACTGCTTTACTACGTCGCTTGCAAACAGATTTACAGGGGTTGCTTCAATGCTGAAATCCAGTGCCAGAATATTTGTGACAATACTAAATCTGTTCAACTCAAAATAGTGCTGATCGCTGTAAAACTGCCCCGAGCTTTGAAAATATTCGTGCTGAGTGCCGGGGATATCTATGCTGATATTCAGGATATCAGCAAAAAGCTGGGTGTCTGTAATTTCCAGAAACATTGTGGCATTTACATTTTCAAGAATCACAGGTGTTCCAATGTCCAATTGCTCCGGAAAACGAATGGATTCATCCAGCTCAACCTCACCGTCGATAATGCTGAGATACGGCGCGAAAATATTTAGCCGGTTTAAAAATTGAGGCGTTTCATTATCCAACGGTGTAGATGCTTCACGATCGGATCTTTGCTTAAAAGCTTTTCTGATATTCAGTTCTTCATCAATTTCAGAAATAAAAATTTTCGGATTTTGAACCTCGAAGGAAGTTATGGAGAGGTTTTGCTGAAGCAGTTCCCACCAGTTAATGGTTATGGAGGCCTCATCAAATCGGAATACCGGTTTTAAAGTGTCGCCGGGTGCATATAGTCTGCCGCCTGCAACTTCGGCATTTAGCGGAAGAAAACCGCGAACCTCATCTATGGTAAGCTCTCCCTCAAACTGGTTATTAAATGTGGATACAATTTCTGCCCGTATATACTCTTTGGTTTGAGGCAGCTGCATAGCGGCCACAGCAAGTATAATAATGGCAATAGCAATACCTAGCAAGGTGCCTACTGTAATCCAAAAGTATTTCCAAAGTTTATATAACCAGCGATAAATCAATGATGCAGGTGAGGTTTAGGTATTGAGAACATTTATAATTCATTGAGCACAACGGTAAGAGCTTCACGAACCAGTGTTTTATCTTTAACTGTTTTAAGCACGGGATGTTGCCACTCATTCAGTAAAACGAATCGAATAAACCTGTCCGTCTTTTTTTTATCTGCCGCCATATTATGAATCAGCTCTTCGTAAGATAACTCTTCTTTTGATACTCTATAGTGATACAGGGAACAGAATTTTTGCAAATGGTTATCGCTTAACCGGCTTCCGGTCAAATTCGATAGCTTCACTGCGGCCAGCATACCAAGGAATACGGCTTCGCCATGGCTTACTTTCTCATAACCGCATGCACGCTCCAGCGCGTGGGCAAACGTGTGCCCAAAGTTTAAGAATGCACGAACTCCCCCTTCAAATTCATCCTGCTGAACGATGTCAGCTTTAATTAAAACACATTTTGAGATTAAATCGGTCAGTTTCAGATTATCTATTGCCGCCGGATTTTCATCAAAAAAGATCTCGGCATCGTTAAAGATGGTTTTATCCCGGATAGCCGCGTATTTTAAAATTTCACTCAGCCCGTTTATCCATTCGGCAGAGGGGAGTGTTTTCAAAAATTCAACGTCTGCAATTACGCACTCCGGCTGGTAGAATGCCCCGATCAGATTCTTGCCCATTTCGTGATTAATCCCCGTTTTACCACCAATGGAACTATCGACCATGGCTAGGAGGGTGGTAGGAATGTGATATAAGGGCACCCCTCGTAAAGCAGTAGCTGCCGCAAAACCGCCCAGATCGCCGGTTACACCACCGCCTGCCACAAAAACCGGTGTGTTTCTGCGAACTCCATTGTTGAGCAAAAATCCTACTGTCTTTTCCCAAAAAGAGATCGATTTACTGCTTTCTCCCTGAGGCACCCGTATCAAGTGAAGATCAGTGGTGTGCTTTTTAAGAGCAGCAATAATTCTATCACCGTGGAGCGTATGAACATTTTCATCGATCACCAAAAACAGAGAATCGTGCTTGCTTTTTTGAGCCATCCGCCCGATCTCCTCGTCAAATATTCCGGAGCCAATGACAACTTCGTAAGTGCCGGAGTTGGATTTTACGTTAATGGTTTTTCTGCTCATAAAGGGTCAGTTTTTGGATAATAAGATCTGTAATCTTCTTTTTGGAGAGACCGTTGGTTTTAATGGTAATGTGAGCCTGTGTGTAGAACGGCCGTCGCTCTGCAAGTAATTTTTTAATTTTTTGTTCTGTAGATTCTGTTTGATTCTCTGCTGAAATCATTGGGCGGTTACGGCTGTGTTTCAGACGCTTTAAAAGTACGGATTGGGAAGTGTCTAAAAAAATAAGCCAACCATTCAATTTTAAATGGTCTACAAGAGATTGGTTTTGCAATGAGCCGCCGCCAAGTGCCATAATACCATCAATTGTTTGTGAATAGTAGATTAATAACTTCTCTTCAACAGTTCTGAATGTGGCTTCCCCGTCTGTTTTAAAAATTTCAGGGATGGACTTTCCCTGGTCATCTTCAATTAACTTGTCAAGGTCGTAAAAAGGAACACCCAGCTCCCGCGCCAGCTCTTGGCCAAGAGTTGATTTACCCGAGCCCATCATGCCGCATAGAAATACCGGTTTTGAAAGAAGATCTGATTTCATGAGATAGATTTTTTGGGTTCAACCATCTCCACATCCTCGCGCTGAACCCGAACAGCCCCCGGTGCTGCACCTTTAGGTTTTGTAATATATTTTCGCTTGGTAGCGATTACAGGAACGAGCTTGCTTCCCCTGGCTTTCGAATTCCAGGCTGCAATTGCGGCAGCTTTGCGTATAACTGATTTGGGAGGCATCTCCTTATTGTTGTTCATTCGGATTACCACATGAGAGCCACTTACCCCGCGAGCATGCAGCCATACATCCTCCTTGTGCGCGTCGGAGGTTACCCGGTCATTACTTTTAGCGCTTTTACCAATCCAAATTTCATAATTATCGACTTTAACCTGCCTGTAGGGCAACGATTCAGCCTGTTTGGTTTTAGCCAGTATGCCGAGTTTTTTTAAATCCGGCTGGTTCTCCTTGTACCATTCATCAAACTCATAGATCTTCTCAATGCTGTTTAATGATTCAAAGAGTGCTTTCAATTCCCTGTTCTCTTTTTGGATCTCCTTAAGCCTTCGTTTCGATTCCACCACGTTCCGTTTTGCTTTAGCAGATTTATCGTAATACCGCTCTGCATTATCGGCAATTGAGATGGTAGGTTTAATTGGAATGGAAACCGTTTCACTTCCATCATAAAAATTGGGCAAAGTGATCTGTTCCTGATCCGGGTTCACAGTTTGATGGGCATGAGCCATTAAAATATGGCCGTACTGTTCATACTGTTCAGCTCTTTCAAGCCCTTTATCGGCCTTGGATAACTGGCTGATTGTGGATTCATTTTTTTGAATGGCTTTCTCAATACTCGGTTTTAAAGATTGAATTTTAGATGATAAACGCCGTTCCCGGGATGTTTCATAGTAGGTAAATCGAATGGCGTCATTTACATTATCGAACGTTTTACGGTTTTCAATCGGCAGCAGTGAAGAGGGTACAAGGCAGAGATTGCCATCTTCAAGAACCCTGAATTCAGGGTTCTCTTTCATGGCATCTGTCAAAGAGTTTACGATACTTTGAATCTCTTCGACCGACTTTTCATGGAGTTTATAGTGTTCTGTTACGGGCTCAATAAGATGCCTTGGAAATTTTGGATCTAAGCTTGTAATGATTTTTTTTGGCGATGAAGTTCCATCCGGTTTATCAAATCCGGTTTTAGCAGCTCTCGGTTTGGGCGCTTTGCTGCCTTCCAGCTCACTATTTGATTTAAACGCTTCTTTAATAATTCCATCAGCAACATGGTACACATTAGGTCTGTTTCCAAAAACCTGAAATAGAAGCTGTTCACCGGATTCAAATTCAATGGTTATGAAGCGGTCGTTTTCAGCTAATTTGAAATTTGATATCACCTTGTTATTAAATGAGTTAAAGAAAGTGGTAACATTAGATTTTTTTGAAGGTCGGTCTTTATCGAGAAAAAGAGCAGTTTCACTTGAATTTGTACTGAAAATAATCCTATATATTGATGAGTGAGAATCAATATAGCATTCCCAAATATCTTTGTGGGGAGAGTAGCTAAACTGAAAGCTTCCTCCAACACATTTGTTTTTTAAGTATTTGGTAAGATGTATTAGTACATAAAAATTATTCATCAGAGTCTTTGAAAATCTATTTTTAAAAAAGGAAAAGTGCTTATGCAATATCCAATTTTTCAGTCTGTAGTCAATAAAATAAACAGCTCATTAATTAAGAGAAACATCAACGTTGTCAAGTTCAAAACATGGGAAGAGTCCAAAATAAATGCTACCGGACTGGAGATAGTAATTGATTTGAACGACTCCACAAACTACCTGAAGCAATTAAATATCAATTTTGACTGGGATCGATTCAGAGAAGCAATTTTAGCTAATCAGCTTAACGGGACGAACGATCATCCCATACTGAAGCAGAAACACTTAACAAATTCAAATATCAAACCAACCATTGACGTTGAGTTGGTTTGGCATTTTGACGTGAAAAGGTCTCAGCCTCTGCCATCGAATAGTGACTCAAATTATCGAATACAGCGGGCAGGCGAGTGGATGAGCAGTGTCAGCAAAGAGGTGAATGAATTTCTGGCCAGCGACGAAATTATAACACGCTGGCATTTAGAAATTGATGGCGATGAGGATGGTAAATACTTAAGTGCTATCAACCTTATCTCCTACTTTCAATTTGTGATGGAAGACCACAAAAGCCTGCTTGAAGTGCATAACTACGTGGAACGAAAATTGACCCATCTGCTCTATAAGGCTAATCGAATTATAAAAATTGCCGACAAGAGTGTTGCATCTGTAGCTGCCTGAAAATAAAAAAGGGCACAAAAAAATTGTGCCCTTGAAAATTGTTTAGCAAGTGTGCTTACTTCTTCTTCTTATGTCTGTTTTTGCGCAGTCGCTTCTTTCTTTTGTGCTTAGCGATTTTTGCTCTTTTTCTTTTCTTTCCGCTTGGCATGAATAATCACCCGGTCTATTAAAATTAAACTTCCAGTTTTTGAGCGATTTAGATCATCGCCTTTACCTTAGTTACCCAAAATACAAAATCTTTAAAACAAATCTACATTTCGATTTAAAGTAATTAATTGTTTCTGAAGATAACCTGAAAGTTTTTCGCAATAGCTTTTCGAATCCGGTTATTTCAAAATTTAGCATTGGTGTAGAGTAAGCGTTCTGATTCAGAACACATTTTTCTTATCTTTAAGCGATTCAAAACTAATTAACAGAATGCCTAATTTATTAAAAGTGGCCAAGTTTGGTGGTACAAGCATGGCAAACATGGAGGCCATGAAAAGATGTGCCGCCATTATTGTATCCGATCCGGACAAAAAAATAATTGTAGTAAGTGCTACATCAGGAACCACAGACCAACTAACCAAGCTTTTCAACAGCACATTATTAGATGAAAAAAGAGAAATTCTTGCGGGAATAAGAACCCGTCATCTCGATATTTGTAATTCACTGCGTGAACCTGAGGCTGTATTAGATACCGTTACATCCCGAATTGATGAACTGGAAGAAATTTCACTCTCCAATCGTACGGTAACTCCACAGCTGAAGGACCTGATTCTCTCATATGGCGAGATACTCTCATCTATGATATTTACACAGGTTTTATATGAAGAGAACGGGGATGATACGAAAATAGAGTGGCTTGATGCCCGTGAGGTAATTATCACCGATCATTCTCATACCAACGCCGAGCCTGATTTGGCCGCAATAGAAAAGAGAGCTGATGAGATTCTCATTCCAAGATTTGAAAATCGAAGATTTGTAACACAGGGATTTATCGGTAAAACTGCCGGGGGCACCACTACCACAATTGGAAGGGGAGGAAGCGACTACTCTGCAGCTCTCTTTGCTGAAGCGATCAATGCAGATGTTCTGGAGATATGGACTGATGTGACGGCCGTTTACACGACCGACCCCAGAATTGTGCCCGATGCACGCCCACTAACAGAGATCAGCTTTGACGAAGCTGCCGAGCTTTCTACTTTCGGAGCGAAGGTGCTTCACCCGGCTACACTTGTTCCGGCTGTTCGAAAAAATATCAGGGTTTATGTAGGTTCAAGCTTTCATCCCGAAAAACCGGGCACCTGGATATTGAAAGATACGCGGAGCAAGCCGGTTATACGGGCTATAAGCCTGCGGAGAAATCAAACGCTATTTACCGTTCACAGCCTGGATATGCTTCATCGGCATGGGTTTTTGGCTAAACTGTTTGAGGTACTGGCCAAGTACAAAATCAGTGTCGATTTGGTTACCACCAGCGAAGTAAGCGTATCACTTACGCTTGATACGGATGTGAATGCACCCGGCAGGGATATGCTCACTGAGGTTGTTATTAATGAGTTGAAATCATTCAGCCAGGTAGAGATTCAAAAAGATTTAGCATTGGTAGCCATGGTTGGAAATAATCTGCATGCAACATCAGGATTGAGTGGCCCGGTATTTGGAGCACTTCAAGATTTTAACATTCGTTTAATCTGCCATGGAGCAAGTTCTCACAACATGTGTTTTTTGGTGAACGAGGGCAGCGCTGAAAAGATAGTACAAATACTTCATGAAAAATTTATTGGTCACTAAGAGATGAAAGTTGCAGTAATAGGAACGGGTAAAACAGGTAGTGCTGTGGTGAATATGTTGGGTGATGAAGCGATTCCCTATAATCTCAACAACAAACCAACGGTGGATTCACTCTCCAGCTCCAAAGCAGACATAGCCATTGTATTTGTATCGCCGGCAGCGGCCGGGGAGATTGTTGAACTATTGCTTGAGGCAAAAATACCCGCAGTGTGGGGTACTACCGGATATCAATGGCCCGCCGACCTTCCCGGCAGGGTTAAGGCAGCGGGAACCCGCTGGGTAATCGGCTCAAACTTCAGCCTTGGAATGAATTTGATCAGGAAAACTATCGGCATACTGGGGAAGGGAGCAGATTTGTTGAAAAATCCGGAATTTCATATTCATGAAGTCCACCATAAAGACAAAAAAGATGCACCAAGCGGCACAGCACTTTCCTGGAAAGAGTGGCTGGCACAGGATCCGTCTATCTCATCAGATCGTCAGGGTGATGTTAAAGGTATTCACAGCCTTCACATTAAAACTATAAACGAATCAATTTGGCTGAAGCATGAAGCGCACAGCCGTGATCTTTTTGCCGAAGGAGCGATCTGGACCGCAAAATACCTGCTGAAACATCCGCACATCGACCCGGGCGTCTATCCCTTCTCTTCAATTTTTGACCGCGCGTTTAAGGAGATTTTATGAAAAATGTAAAATTATGGACGGCGCTCATCACACCTATGAATAGTGATGGGAGCATTAACTATGCAGATTTAGAAAAAATGGTGATAAGACAGGCCGATGCAGGTAACGGTGTTTTGCTGATCGGCAGCACCGGAGAAGGTCTTGCATTAACTGTCGAAGAGAAGAAAGAGGCGGTTCAATTCGTGGCTCAATTAAAGCCGGATGTTCCGGTTATGGTTGGCGTTGGCGGTTTTAACCTCGAAACGCAAAAAGAGTGGATTCGGTTTTGCAACACGCTGGCAATTGATGCTTTTTTGCTGGTTGCACCGCTCTACTCAAAACCGGGCAACGAGGGGCAAAAAGCCTGGTTTAATGACCTGATGGATGTTGCCGGAAAACCGTGTATGGTCTATAACATCCCTTCTCGAACAGGGGTGAAAATAACCATTGAGGTATTGAATGAAATTAAAAATCATAAAAATTTCTGGGCTGTAAAAGAGGCGGGTGCAAGCCTTGCGGATTACCAGGAGTTTCGGGAAAAATGTCCTGATATATTGTTCTACAGCGGCGATGATGGCTTGTTGCCGTTCATGGCGGTTTTAGGATGCAAGGGTTTGGTTTCGGTTGCGTCAAATATCTGGCCAACAGAGACAAAGCGTTATGTGGAGAAATCTCTGAATGGCGATACAAAATACCTGTTTCCAATTTGGAAACAGGCAGTTGAAACCATTTTTTCGGCACCCAACCCTGTGGCTGTTAAAGTGTTGTTAAAAGAGAAGGGATTGATACAGAATGCAACGCTTCGGGCCCCGCTTACAGAGAAGGAGATATCTTCACCGGATCCGCTCCTGGAGGCTGACAAACAAATTATAAACTGGTATAAAACTCAAACTGACTGAATAATGAGCTGGGAAACAATTTTAGATCAACTTGAAAAAGGGACCATCAGGTCAGCCAATCCGGATGGAGATACCTGGAAGGCAAATGTAGAGGTAAAAAAGGCGATACTTGAAGCCTTTAAGGGGGGTAAGAATGTAGACTATAGTGGAATCTATGAGGGTTTTGTAGATAAACATAACATACCGCCCCGCATGTTCAACTCTGAAGATGGTGTAAGACTGGTTCCCGGAGGGTCTTCTGTTCGAAGAGGGGCATTTGTTGCAAAAAGTGTTATTATAATGCCTCCTGCATACATAAACATCGGCGCATACGTTGATGAAGGTGTAATGGTAGACAGCCATGCACTTGTCGGATCTTGTGCACAGATTGGGAAAAATGTACACCTTTCAGCCGGAGTGCAGATTGGCGGAGTACTTGAACCTGTGGGTTTGAGCCCGGTTGTAATTGAAGACGACTGTTTTATAGGTGCCGGCGCAGTGATTGTAGAGGGCATCCTGGTAAAAAAAGGTGCCGTGATTGCTCCCGGCGTCACGCTTTCAAAATCGGTGCCGGTTTACGATTGCGTGAATGAAAAAATGCTTGGAAAAGGGGCGCCTATTCCTGAAAGAGCTGTTGTTATTCCGGGTTCGCGCCCGATTAATAATGGCTGGGCAAAAGAGCAGGGTTTAATGGCACAATGCCCGATAATCATTAAATACAGGGATGCAAACAGTGATGCTTCCCTGGAACTTGAAAGCGCCCTTCGATAAAAAAATTATCAATCTGAAAAAAAATTCTGTAAGGGATTTGAATATTTCAGTTCTTACTAATAGAACACTAATCAAAAATTGAGGATTCGACATGAGTTCATTAAACAAAGCGATGGTAATAGGAAGACTCGGGGCAGACCCCGATGTGCGTTATACACAATCAAACACTGCAGTTGCTACCATAAGTGTAGCTACAACTGAGCGGTATAAAGATAAAAACGGAGAGCTTCAGGAAAATACCGAGTGGCATCGAATTGTTGCCTGGGGCAGACTTGCAGAAATCTGTCAGCAGTACCTTAAAAAAGGATCACTGGCATATTTTGAAGGTCCGATTCAAACCCGTGAATGGGAAGATAAAGATGGTCAGAAACGGTATACTACCGAGATTAAAGCATTAAACATGCAGATGCTCGACAGTCGCGGAGATTCCGGTGGCAGCAGTGCGCCGGCAAAAAACAACAAGAAGGCAGCCGCAAATACGGTTGAAATTGACGACTCTTTTGATGATATGGACGATGATCTTCCCTTCTAAAAGGAAACTTCACATATCATTACGTAAACTTTCGTAAATTTTACAGGTGCCGTTCAAAATTTGACCGGCACCTTTTTTATTCATATAACTGAATAATCTAAACTTTTAATTAAGTCTCATTTCTTGGAAACAATTGACGACCCTCCAAGTAACCCGGTATTATTTATTTTGAACCAATTTATATTGTTAGCAGCTGATTCACTGGATACAATCAGCTATGCAGAGATCTCAATTGAGGTGGCTGTAATGGTTCTGGGATTACTGATCAGTGCACTCTATTCAGGTTCAGAGGTTGCCTTCTTTTCTCTCGTTAATCAGCTTGACAAACTTAAACCGGAATCAGACCGTGGAAATATAGATTCCAGGATACTGAAAATGTTGCAAAAACCCCGTCGGTTGCTCGCAACTATCCTAATTGGCAACACGTTTGCAAATGTTTTAAGCTCGGTTATGGCCGCAGTTTTGGCCGGAAAGGCAGCAGCCTATTATGGATTTCCTCCCGTAGCGGTTTATACGTTTGAAATTATCGTGCTCACTTTTATGATATTAATTCTAAGTGAGATAACACCAAAAATGATAGCGATAAACAATCCGTTGAAGGTGTCGAGAAAGATGTCCGGCTTTATCTATCTGAATTTTGTTTTACTTACACCGATTTCCAAGCTGATTGCAGAGAGTACCATGAGCCTTGAGAAAACGTTACCTAAGCCAAATAGCAGAATGACGGCCCAGGATCTCAAAACGATGGCTGAAATGAGTGAACAGGAGGGGTCCATTAAAGGTGATGAACG
>SKRK01000141.1 GCA_007118525.1 Balneolaceae bacterium | reverse complement strand
GAAGATTTTTAGTGTCGCGCTTTCGCTACGCGTTCAACAAATGAGCCTTATGGAATTATCTACTCAGTTGAAGAAGAACAGATTACAATATATGCTATTATGAGCTTAAGGCGTAAACCGGCGTACTGGAAATCTCGAACTTAAAACCTGTGGGTATAACCAGCGGTTCCCCGAATGGTCGGGGCAGGCTGTGCGATCGGTGAGGGTTTGGTGGCTAGATGGTATATATCCAACCCCGCCGCAGAAATGCCAAGCCGTTATGTTTACAAAAATATCCGGTAGAATCAGGATGAAGCTGAAAAATAAAAAACTCCTTATTAGCCTTTTAATTACGGTTGTTTTTATTACTGTATTCACAATACTCTGGAAAACGGGGAAAGATGAAGTCTACTATCTATGCGGTAATTTCTCGGCTGGTGAAACGAAATCAAATGTAATCAGGCAACTGGAAACAGCTAACCTGTCCAGCTATACAAACAAAGCTGATGTAAACGGATCAAGTATTGTGTTCAGTAGTCGGCTCTTTTTTGTTACTAATCAATGTATTATCAAGTTAGATAAAAGTGAAAAAGTTGTGCTTGCGAGCTATAAGTAAACCTAACGATCGTTTCAGACGAACTCGAACGCGGCTTGGGTCTTTAATATTAATAACTCGGCTCGCCGCTTAAACGCCAGACCGTTAACCACCTGAAACACTATCCATCAATAATTAAATTAAAGTGTAGTTGTTCTTATCAACCAGCGTGATGTGAAACTCTTTTTTATTCTTTAGTTGCTTCACCAGGTTGACTCCCGCAGGACCACCACCAATGATGACCATTTCCTTTTTCATAGCATTTTCTGCTATGTTAAAAAGCGACTGCCTTTCACCAAGCAGCCGCATCATTTAAGAACGTATTTATTGTTATGGCTCCAAAAAGATATGTTTTCCCACCGCGGAAGCAGCGCCCTGTTACCAATATGCTGACAGATGAAGAGGCAATGAATACTCATATTGGCCGGGAAATTGAGGAACTGTTAGTCCAACATTCCGGAATGAGTGGTATTCATCCCCTACGGAACGCTCATGACGCGTTTGCATCTCGGGCACTTCTTACACAAACCGCAGAGAAAACACTCGATATTCAATACTATATCTGGAAGGAGGATCTGTCTGGCTCTCTCATGCTCAAATCAGTCAAGGATGCAGCAGATCGCGGGGTGCGTGTGCGGCTGCTGCTGGATGACAATGGAATCACTGGTCTGGATAACAGCCTGTATGAAATGAACCTTCATGATAATATTGAAGTGCGTCTGTTTAACCCCTTCTCAAATCGTTGGTTCAAATGGATAGGGTTTATTACCAACTTTCCAAAATTGAACCGCAGGATGCATAACAAGTCTTTCAGTGTGGATAAAAAGGCGTCAATAGTAGGTGGCCGCAATATCGGAGATGAGTACTTTGGTGCGGGAACGGGTCTGATGTTTGCTGATCTGGACGTGCTTCTCATCGGACCGGTAGTTAATGATATATCCGAAGATTTTGATACATACTGGAATTGTTCACTCTCCATCCCGGTCGATCAGATTGTAAAATATTCTGAAAATCGAACCCAAAAAGCCCTTCCACTAAAATTCAAAGAAGTTCAGAACGATTCTTCGGCAGCTAATTACATCAACCTGATCCGTGAATCTAATTTTATATATCAGTTGTTTAACGAAGAGTTAAGATTGGAATGGGCAGATGTGAAGCTTGTAAGCGACAACCCGCTAAAAGTATTAAACCGAACAAAGCCAAGGCAACTCTTAACCAACCAGATCAGGGAGGCCATCGGGCAGCCCAAAAAAGAGGTCATTCTCGTTTCCCCCTATTTTGTTCCTACGAAAGCCGGTGTTGATCTATTTCGCACGATGGCAGAAAGAGGGGTTGATGTTAGAATTCTTACCAACTCTTTGGATGCAACCGATGTAAAGATTGTTCACGCAGGTTATGAAAAGCGCAGAAAAGCACTTCTAAAGGCAGGAATCAAACTATATGAGTTGAAACGTATTTCAACGGATGTAGATTTTAAGGAGCAAACGGGACCTTTTGGGTCATCCGGCTCCAGTTTGCATGCAAAAACCTTTTCAGTAGACCGCCTCCGTGTATTTGTCGGTTCATTTAACTTTGACCCGCGATCCATTCACCTTAACACAGAGATGGGGGTAGTCATTGAGAGCAAGAATCTTGCACGAGAGATACAAGAGTTATTCGGCGATCGTATTCCTGAAAATACATACGAGGTAACTCTTGACGAGCGTGAAAGACTGAATTGGACAGAACGAATTGAAGGCAAATTAAAAGTCTACAGTAAAGAACCAAAAACCAGGCTTATCCAGCGTATACTTCTATGGTTTTTGTCCAAATTGCCCATTGAAAGACTTCTCTGATCTGATTACAATTCACCCTCCATCCAATTCATTCTGAAAGTTCTTAATTCTAACGGGCCACGGCTAACTTTGCTGTGTTTATTGGCTTTGGAGATCTGTATCATAATAAACTCAATCTCCCATTACATTCGAGAGCAGTTCATATGATCGCAGTCTCTGCTTGTGGCCGTAAATATAGGTGGAGACCATCAGCTCATCGGCTCCGGTCTGTTTCAGAAACTGTTCAATATCGCTCTTCACACTCTGTGCACTACCAATAAAGGAATAAGCCAGCATCTGTTTGACGGCATATTTGGTGTGTTCATTCCATATACCGTCCATGGTGTCAACCGGCGGTTTCATCGGCGATCGATCTCCGGTAACCACACCCATAAACATCTGAAGCATCGATGTGGAGAGATATTCCGCCAGTTCATCTGTTTCTGCTGCAATCACATTTACACACGGCATAAAATAAGGCTCCTCAAGTTGATCAGACGGTTTGAACCGTTCCCGGTAAATGCGGAGTGCAGGAATAAACTGCTGAGGCGCAAAATGGCTCGCAAAGGCATACGGCAACCCCATTTCTGCGGCAAGAAAGGCACTGTCGGTACTGGAACCCAGGATCCAGATTGGGACTTCAGTTCCCTCACCCGGAAACGCACGCACTTTACTCTCGCTGTTATCCGATGAGAGATATTTCTGAATCTCGCGAACACTCTGCGGAAAGTTTTGAACCTGCTGCATCCGGTCGGGCCGAATGACGCCGGCCGTAAGCTGATCGGTGCCGGGCGCACGGCCCAAACCCAGATCCACCCTGTCCGGATAGATGGTAGCCAGGGTGCCAAACTGTTCGGCTATAATCAGCGGGGAGTGATTCGGAAGCATAATACCCCCCGACCCCACACGGATCTTTTCGGTTGCATCGGCAATGTGTCCCAGCAGTACAGATGTAGCCGAACTCGCAATATTTTCCATATTGTGATGCTCCGCCATCCAGAATCGTTGATAACCCATCTTCTCAGCTTTTTGGGCAAGATCACGGCTTTGTTGAATGGCTTCGCGTGGTGAACCGCCTTCGGTGACTACGGCAAGATCTAAAATGGAGAGTGGTATCATCATTCAGTGAAAAGTGAAAAGTGAAAAATTAATTTGAAATAGAATTCATTAATCAGGTTTTAGTTCAGCCAGTAAATCTTCCAGGTCAAGTGGTTCGGTCACCATTCCTATGGTTCCATCCTCCCGGTATGTCCATTCATCCTTTGTTCTGTCCCGGTAGAGTTCTACCCCGTTTCCGTCCGGATCATTCAGGTAGATCGCTTCGGAAACACCGTGATCACTCGCCCCGGAAATCGGGTAGCCGTTCTCAATAAGACGCTTCATAATCACGGCCAGGTCTTTTCTGGTGAGATAGAGAAACGCGGTGTGATAGATTCCTGCAGCACGCTGAGGTGCCGGAGTCCCTTCCTTGCTGTGCCAGGTGTTCAGCCCGATGTGATGATGATATCCGCCGGCAGATAAAAATGCTGCCTGATCTCCATACATGGCAGTCAGTTCAAACCCAGGCAGGTCACGATAGAATTTCAGGGCAAGATCTAGGTCAGTTACTTTCAGGTGTATATGCCCGACCATTGTGCCGGCCGGTGCTTTATATAGTGTAGACATATCTCTATTAAATTTAAACTACTGTTCGTGTTTAAAAATCATTAATAATAACTCTCCCCTCCTTATGAATAAAGGGCTGGGGGCGGTTGGACCGGGTTTTATTTACCTGCAAAACAGTGTGTAAACGAGAGATAATCGATTTAAACCACCCCTTTTTCCCGTCAGCGGGTTCGAAAAGTGAGCCCTCCTTGCCTCAAAGGAGTCCTTTCGGGAGAAAGTAGGGGAGAGTTAAGTTCAAATTATTACCACTTTCCTTTGCTTTAGCAGTTCCAGCCGGGACCACAGAAGGCGGGATCATCACTGTTAAGAGGTTGAATGCCAATCTCTTCCTTTACCTTTTCCAGAGCTTCAACAAACACCTTAACCGGCTGGGCCCCTGAAAGGGCGTATTTTTGATTCAGTATGAAAAACGGCACGCCCTGAATACTCAGCTTGCGGGCGCTTTCGATATCTTCGCGAACCTCTTTTTCAATATCGTCGCTCTGCAATGCGAGGTAAACTTCTTGGTCGCTCAACCCAAACTGTTTACCCGTTTCAACGAGCCAGGCATTATCATCAATATTTTTTCCGTCCGTGAAATAGCCTTTTAGCAGGCTCTCTTTTACATCGTCTTGGACACCGTGTTTTTTGGCAAGATGCAGCAGGCGGTGAGCCTTAAAACTGTTAGCCGGTACCGTTTGGTCAAAATCAAACTCCAGGCCGGACTCTTTTGCCCTCTGCTCCATCTGCTTGTGAATCTGTTTGGACTGCTCCGGGCTCCACCCTTTACGTTTGCCAAGCTCTTCATAAATAGTGGCGCCGGGGTTGGTTTGGGCGTCGGGGGCCAGCTCAAAGCTGTGCCACACCACCTTTACCAGCTCTGATAATCCGGTCTGTTGAAGGGCGTTCTCCAGGTTACGTTTTCCGATGTAGCAGAATGGGCAGACGATATCTGACCATACATCAATAACCATCATTTCAGTTTGGTGGCCGGGGGTGATGTTTTCTAAATTATTCATATGTACGTCCTGTTTTGTTATCTACATTCCGGATATTTGCATCGATATTCCGGAACAGGATAAAGATATTGATTCTGTTTATGATAAATTCATTCAGTTACCATTGCTAAAGAGTATCGATTTAGCCTTATGATTAACTTGTGATTAACTCTTTTGTCGTGACGTGAAAGCCTGTGCGGAAGGAAGATCCGTCGGATTTTCACTTCTTGGGGCCGGGTAGATTAGTAACACCCCGGTTCTTCATTAAAAAAATCCGACGGATCTTTTATATATAGGGACCTTTTCATTTACCATCCAATTGAGTATCGAATTCGCTTTGCCGGATTCCAATGTACAGGATGCTGTCTCGATTGTCTGCACAAGTCCCCGGCCTTGCCGATTGGCGGGCATATGTAAAAAAAACAGTGATTTGTGTAACTATATACTTTATTTATGTAACACTTCCGGCATGAAATGGTTGCATATTTCGTTGTCAAATTACATTTAAAACGCTCTCTTATTTACGATGTTATTTTATAAATAACAATAGTTTATATAAACACCT
>SKRK01000089.1 GCA_007118525.1 Balneolaceae bacterium | reverse complement strand
GAACTACACTGCCTCTGCGTTCTTTGCGCCCCTGCGGTTATGACCCAAGTGCAAGCCCGATCCTTCCCCTCTCCAGATCTATATTGGTAATCTCCACATTGATAATATCACCCACGGCCACCACCTCATGCGGATCTGAAACCCGCTCACGCCCTTTGCGCATTTGTGAGATATGCAGCAGGCCATCCTGCTTTACGCCGATATCCACAAAGGCTCCGAAATCGACCACGTTGCGAACGGTTCCTTCCAGTTTCATTCCGGTGGACAAGTCTTCCATTTTTACCACATCCTGCCTCAGAATAGGTTTTGGCATGGATTCCCGTGGATCCCTTCCCGGTTTTTGAAGGTTTTCGATAATCAATTCCAGGGTAGGGATACCCACACCGATTTTGGATGCTACGTCACTCATGTTGATCCCTGAAAATGTGGATTCAATCTTTTTCTGCTGATCACTCAGGTTTTCAATATCGATTCCAAACAGATTGCAAAGTTTTTCGGTGGCTTCGTAGCTCTCTGGGTGAATTGCGGTGTTATCTAGAGGGTGATCGCCATCGGGAATTCTCATAAAGCCGGCTGCCTGCTGGAACCGGAAATCTCCCACGCCGGCAATCACTTTAATCTCCTCGCGGCTTTTGAATCGTCCTTTTTTCTCACGCTGATCCACGATGTTCTTAGCCACTTTTCGGCTCAGTCCGGAGATATGCGTCAGCAGTGAAGCACTTGCCGTATTCAAATTCACACCAACTTCATTCACGCAGCTCTCCACTACATCATCCAGCTTTTTTGCAAGCTGTGTCTGGTTGATATCGTGCTGGTAGAGTCCAACACCGATTGATTTTGGATCGATTTTCACCAGTTCGGCGAGGGGATCCTGCGCC
This sequence comes from Balneolaceae bacterium, assembly GCA_007118525.1. Lineage (GTDB taxonomy): Bacteria > Bacteroidota > Rhodothermia > Balneolales > Balneolaceae > Rhodohalobacter. The sequence goes on along the minus strand of SKRK01000089.1, from coordinate 4,790 downwards.
CGACGCGCGATCGAGATATTGCCACGCTGAGCCGCATCCAGGTCTGGAAACTCCTCACGTGCAACGGTTGATGCCGAATAGACGGAAGCGCCTGCCTCACTGATAATCAGGTAGTTCAGTACTTCATCTTTATTCTTCTCTTTTCGAGCCTGTATTACGTCTGCAATAAACTGCTCCGTCTCACGGCTGCCTGTGCCGTTTCCAATGGCAATCAGTGTGACTTTATACTTATCGATCAACTTATTTACCACTTCAGCACTTTCCGCAATTTTCTTTTGAGGCGGGGTAGGGTAGATGGTCGTCCCTTCCTGATAGTTCCCGATATCGTCAATTACCGCAACCTTGCAGCCTGTTCGGTAGGCCGGATCAACTCCCATCACCACTTGATCTTTTAGAGGCGGCTGCAGCAACAGGTTTTTCAGGTTGGTGGCAAATGTTTGTATGGCGTGTTCATCGGCTATTTCTGTCAACTCGTTGCGAAGTTCCCGCTCCAGTGATGGCACCAAAAGCCGCTTAAAGGCGTCTTCTACCGCATCCTGCATGTAGGGTGTGAAAATGGAGCGGTCGTTGGATAGAACCACATTATCCAGGCTTTCGAGAGTGCGTTCTGTATCCAGTTCAAGGTTAACAAATAAAACATTCTCACGTTCGCCGCGGTTCAGGGCTAATACCTGGTGTGGCTTCAGGTGTGCCACCCGGCTGCTGTACTCATAGTAGTCTTCAAAATTGGTGCGATCTTTGATCACCGGGTTCTTCTCCGATTTAATCACTCCCTGCTTACGCATAATTGTGCGCAGCTTGTCGCGAACCTCAACAGATTCATTAATCCACTCTGCAACTATATCAAGGGATGTTTTCAGAGCGGTTTCTGCATCCGGCAGGCCGTGCTCTTCACTGATGTACTCTTTTGCATAATCCAATGGCTCGCCTTTTTCGATCTCCTGATCCCAGATCAGCTTTGCAAGTGGCTCGAGGCCCTTCTCCTTGGCCATGTCGCCCCGGGTTTTCTTCTTTCTCTTGTAAGGCAGATACAGATCCTCAAGAGTTTTCATGTCCCGGCAAGCGGTTATCTTCTCCTCCAGCTCAGGAGTGAGCTTGTCCTGCTCTTTAATCGCTTTCAAAATAGTCTTCTTGCGATCCTCCAGCGTTCTGTGAAATTCTATCATATCACGAACGGAACGAAGCTGTTCTTCATCAAGGCCTCCCGTAGCCTCCAGGCGGTAGCGGGCCAGGAAGGGAATGGTTGCCCCTTCATCGATTAACCCGGCAACGGTTTGAACCTGTTTGGCTGAGAGTGAAAGCGTGGATGCAATGTGGCTGAATATCTGGGTATCGGTCATTATTTGGATAGAATCAAATTCGTAGGTTGGAAAGAAGATATGGGCGTGAGTTCATTCAAAAAAACTAATCTATATGAAAATGTTCAAATAAAAGAGCTATTTAATTAGCCGGAGTGTATATTTCAATTTTATATCATCGGGCAGTCAAGCCTGCAAGGAAAATCATTCACAGAAGAACCGTTCGTTAATAGATGGGCACGAAAATACATAAGCTTCTTAAGAGTGCCAATAACGGCGAAGACGTCTATGACGAGATCTATACGCTTGTCTACGACGAGTTAAAACGGATGGCATCGTACAAAATACAGTTGGAGAATCCGGATTTAACATATTCCAGAACGGAGTTGGTTCACGAAACCTACCTGAAGATGCTTAGCCAGTCAGAGATAAGTTTCAACGACAGAAGCCACTTTCTCGCCATTGCCTCTAACTGTATGCGACAGATTTTGATTGATCACGCCAGGATGAAAAAAGCAGAAAAAAGGGGGGGTGATCCTGAAAAACACACCTATGTGGATGAACTGTTCAATCAGAATAAAGATATGGTTGAAGAGTTGATCGAAATAGACGAGGCCCTTGATCGACTGGCGAAATTAAGTTCCAGGCTGAGTGATGTGGTTACGATGAGATTTTTTGGCGGTATGAAAGTAGAAGAGGTTGCGGAAGCACTCGGTATTTCAGAGAGCACCGTTAACAGAGACTGGCTGAAAGCCCGAGGATGGCTGCACAAAGAGATCAAGCAGAAATAAAAATCAGTTCAGAAGAGCCTGATATCTTTCAATAATATCCGGGTAATGCTTTTCAGATTTACTATACATGTTAATTAATCTCTGCAGCTGATTTCTGTGATCATTGTTGTAGTCGGGATACCGCTCTTCAAAAATGGCAATGTGGCTGTTGTAGAGTGAATCAGCCAGCTCCGTTTCATTTAAGTAACGCTTGGCAGCTGCAAGAGCACCAATGGCATAAGAAGTCCAGATATGATCTTCACCGAGTTGATCCCGGAATATGGCTACCTGTTTCTGGAAAAGTGAGTCAGCTTTTTCGTAGTCTGCAATGTTTATCATATATACCCCGTAAGCTCCATATGCATTCCCCGTGCGCCAGTGATATTCGGAAAACCTATCTCTGTAAGTTTCAATATTTTCCTTTAGGATTTCCTCCGCTTCTTCATGCTTTCCAAGAAAAAAAAGTGGACTCAGAAGATTGGTGTGAACCATCCGTGTATACCGATGATCATCGCCCATTGTTAACCTGCTTACCTCAAGTGATTTTTTGTAATACTCTTCGGAGAGCTCATATTTTTCCATATTACGGTAGAGCATGGCCAGATTATTATATGGCGAGGCAAGGCGATAGTCGAATTGATGGCCTGATTCCAAAAGCCGTGATATGGCATCCAGGTAGATCTCTTCCGCTTTTTCCTCGTCCTTGGCAGAGAGTACAGAGGCGTATTCATTCATTGCATTGATCAGATCGGGATGATTATAGGAGTGGTTGCCCCGAATGATCAGGTATGCCTTTTCTGAAAATTCTAAAGCCGTATCAACGTCACCAACCTGAGCCAGAGCCATTCCCGTTCTCGAGAGTGATCTTGCAACCCGCGGATCGGTACTGCTTAAAATTGATGAATAGATCTCATATGAATTTTCATAATAGGGAAGGGCAAGATGCCACATATGGTTATCCGAGTGGTTTTTTCCAATCGAGAGCAACACACCTGCAGTTTCTACGGATAACTCTCCAAAGGCAATCTTACTCAAATCAAGAGCCTGTTCAAGTACACCAGCTGCCTTATCGAATTCACTTAATCGGGTCAGTGCATCTCCGATGGTAGCCAGCATGGATGCCCGAAGCTGATTGTTTTCAATATTTCCGGCGCGTTCCAATCCACGGTCGAGCATGTTTAATGCCGTTATTTGTTCGCCCTGGGCATATGCCGGGTCATTCGATTCAAACAGTTCAAGCAGGAATGCAGTTACTTCTTCCGCTTTCTCGGCCTGAAAAATGGCGAAATCCCGTTCCGTTTTTACCTGTCCGGAGTAATAAAATATGATTGAACTAATCGCAATGAGAACAAGCCCGGCAGCAGATAATAGTATTCGATTTCTCGCAAGGTATTTTTTCAATCGCACCGGATGATTGTCCTGCTGAGATGAGAGGGGCTTTATGTTCAAATAAAGCTGCAGATCAGACCACATCTGATCAATAGAGCTGTATCTGTACTCTCTTTTCAGGTGTAGTGATTTCTGGAGAATAACTTCAAGGTCACCTTTAAGCTTTTTTTCAAGTTTCGCAGGTGTGGTGTTTCTCTTTTCAGCTACATTGCTTTTTTTATCGGCCGGTAGTTTTGCATATCGAATATGACCGGGAGTAACCGTTTCAGTTTTGATGATGCTAATTGCCTCAGATGCAGATATACCGGTAAATTCAAATGGGTGAAATCCGGTAAGCAGCCTGTATAATAGCAAGCCCAATGAGTAAACATCGGTTTCTGTAGTTACATGTAAGCCTGAAACCTGTTCGGGTGCTGCAGATTTAAGGGTTAAAAAATCAGGAGGGTTGTCTGTTAAATTATCTGCATTCTCATCATTTTGAAGGGTAGCTATACCGAAATCTAGAATTTTAATCTTACCGCTTTTTGTAACCAGAATATTTTCAGGTTTCAGATCGCGGTGTATTACCAGGTTATTGTGAGCGTACTGTACAGCTTCAAAAACCGATTTTAAGAGCTCAACTCTGCCTTTTACCGTCAGTTTTTTTTGGTCGCAATATTTATCAATGGGAATTCCTTCAACAAATTCCATGATCAGATAAGGCAATCCGTCCGGAGTTAGCCCTCCGTCATAAAGCCTGGCAATATTGTCGTGATTCAATCCTGCAAGGATTTTCTGCTCATCGGTAAATCGTTTTCGCATATCGGGGTTCAGCGCATCTCTGCGAATCACTTTTAAAGCTACTTTTTGGTCGAAACTTCCGTCTGCCCTGTTCGCCAGGTATACTGTTCCCATTCCACCATGGCCCAAAACCTCATCCAGCCGGTATTTGCCGATCTCTGTTCCCAATAATTCTGGCGAAGACTTATCCGATTTATTTTGGCGGTTCAGATGCTGCAGAAAAGTAGTTCTAATTTCTTGAGAATCTTCAAGAAACCCGTCTGAAGATTCAATAGACTCAATCAATTCCTCTACTTCCTCCCGTAACTCACTGTCTGCTGCACAGGTTTGTTGAATGTATTTGGTTCTGTTATCACCGCTTAGCGTCAGTGAAACATCAACAATCTCCTCTATTTTATTCCAGTCCGTTTTGCCCATAGAAGAAAATTTTTTGTTCAATAATGCAGTATATATAGTTAATAGGCAATCTAAACAGAATTAAAATAATCCAATTAAATGATGTGAAAAAAATGGCCGTATCTATTGTAGAGTTTGTTCATGGGGATGCCGTTGG
>SKRK01000181.1 GCA_007118525.1 Balneolaceae bacterium | reverse complement strand
CTGTTCCATTCAAAAAAATCTGCTTACAAGTAGTTTACAGAGAGATTTGCTGAATGATTTAAAAAAAAATACCCATTCAGCTATCAACTGAATGGGTTTGATTTATCTCTTTCGTGATATGTGTTCTCATACTCTCAAGTAACGTAAATGCTCATACGTAACTTAAAAAAGTCATCGCACGGAAACACTGCATGAACATGTAGTATTGTGACGATATAGAGAATCAATCATATCAATTTCTGTTTAAACCCTTTAGCAACGGCCTGAGATCGTGAATTCACATGCAGTTTTTTATAAATATTTCGAATGTGGTATCTAACCCCGTCTTCCGAGAGGAATATGCTGCTGCCAATTGCCTGGTAAGACTTACCTGTGGAAAGCTCCTTTAAGATTTCCAATTCCCGGTCAGACAGCTTTACTTTATCAGCGCCTGTCTGTTTGGGCTGCATGAGCCGGATCACTTTTCGGGCAATTTCAGGCGTCATGGGTGAGCCTCCTTCCATAGCAGAGCGAATGGCGTTGCAAAGCTCTTCGGGTCCCGTTTTCTTTAAAAGGTAGCCAATTGCTCCTGCACAGATTGCGTCAAACACATGCTGGTTATCATCAAAAACACTGGCCATAATAACATTAACGCCGGGGTGATTCTCTTGTATGTAGCTTACCCCCTCAATCCCCGACATCCCCGGCAGTTCAATATCCATCAAAACGATATCGCTTCGTGAAATGGATGAATCCTCAAAAGCCAATTCACACGATCCGTAACTTCCAATTACACAAAAATCACTCTCTGTGTCCAGAACACTCTCCCAGCCTTCACGCATGTAAATGTTGTCTTCTACAATACTTATTTTAATCAAAGTACTTTCCATTTTCCTTCTTGGTTTTCAATAAATTAATGGATTTCAACCTTTGCAAACACTGCATAACTATGTCGACTTTATACAGGCAACGTGATTTTCCAGGATGTTCCTTTTTCTTTGTTCGAGCTTAATGTTGACCCGCCACCCAAATCGATAACTCTTTTCCGGATATTTCTCATACCATTGCCGTTAAATTGATCATCGGGATTGAAACCCTCACCGTTATCACTTACAAGTATATGCAGTTCACTTCCATGAAATGTAAAAGAGATCTTTACATGTGAAGCGTTGGAGTGCCTGGCAATATTTGTTATGATCTCCTTGAAGATCAACCAGATATTTTGACGCAGCTCTATTCCAATCTTGCCTCTGTTTAGCTCCGGAAAAGAGAGATCATATGTAATATTTTTACTCTCAAGAAGGTCCGCGGCAAATCTTTTGCACTTGCTCAAAAGGGTTTCCCAATTATCGTGTTCCGGATTGATTGACCAGATAATATCGGACATTTTCTCCTTTGCATCACCTGCACTGCCGGATATAAGTCTTAAATAATGAGCAGCTTTATCACCATTTCTGTTCCTTTCAATAGCCTGGGTAAAAAATGTAATACTGCTCAGAGTAGCACTAACTTCATCATGCAGATCGCTGGCAATACGGTTTCGCACCTGTTGTATTTCAACAATTTTATTGATTCTATACCTGTGAATGGAGTAGAGCAGCCCTGAAATACCAACCACATAAATTAGATAAGCCCAAAGGGTTCTGTACCAGGGCGGAAAAATACGTATCGGAAGAATCGCAGCTTCGGTTACCAAACCTGTTCCGCTTCTTGCCCGAACCAGAAACCGATATCGTCCTTCACGGACCTGCGTGTAGTCTTTTTGTGATTCTGTACTCCAGGCAGACCACTCCTCATCAAAGCCCTCCAGTTTTACTTCATATTGGGTTTGATCAAATGAGCTGAAATCAGGAAAGCCAAATTCAATTCGAAAGTCATTCAGTTCGTAGGCCAATTCCAGATTGGTTTGCTCTGATCTTTCTCTGCTATAACCCTGGTACAATACAGAGTCGGATCTTGATATGACTCGACGAATTACCGGTGGCCGGGCTGTAATCTCCATTGATTGATTGTGATCGTAGTAGACCAACCCCTTGCTTCCTAAAAACCAGGCTTTACCATTACCGACAGGAACTATTGCATTACTGATGTTATCATCAATCCTGCCCGGTATGGCTTTGTGTATAGTAAAGGATCCATCATCCTGTTTTTCTGCAAACTGATACTCACGCCTTGATCTGATCCAGATATTCTCATAACTGTCTTTTTCAAGATGAAAAATCGAACTGGGCGCACCTTCTTCGTTTACCCTGCTCAGTTCTCCAAATCTGTTGTCTTCAACTACACTGTCCATTTCCCTGTCAATCCGGTAAAGCCCCCTGGGAGTTCCAACCAGAACATCCTCGTTATCAATTACAAGCGTAATCATCCTGGTTCCGCCCCCTCTCCATCCTTCCGGCATTTCATATTCACGAATATCTGCATCACCTGTTTCCAGAAATCGGCGAATCTCGGTAAATGGAATATATACAAGAGACCCGGACGATGAACCAATCCAGAGATCCCCTGAACTATTTTGTACAATTTTTGCATTGCTCAAATCCAGTTCTGCAATAAAAGAACCCGCTTTGTAGGAGCCTTCATCCTTAACAATGGGAAACAGGCCCCTGCTGTTCACCGCATAAAAGAGAGACGGTTCTGCATCTGAAATAAACAGCCGGTCTATTATTGCAGGGAAGTTAAATACCGGTTCATTCGAAATGAGCGGGGTATACAACTTTCTGGTTGTGTATGAATAGATCAGGCTATCTGACTTCAGCAGAAATGATCTCTCTGAAGCAGATAGAATCTCTTTAAATTCAGGCTGCAACAAATCACTGTTTTCAGAACGGAATACACCATGTTGAGTACCAATAGTGATATTTCCATCTTCATAAATGAGCGACATTGGCAGACCTCTGTACCCGCTGCTTTCATTCACCACCCTGATGGGTAACCCGAAATCCAGACGAGAAATATGCTCAAGATGAGTAAGCCAAACAGTCCCATTTGCATCACTGAAGGAGCTGTAAACTGTATTTTCAGGAAGCAAACCGGAATCGTTAAATACACCCAGAATTGCACCATCTGAATTAAACCTTACAGCACCGGCGTTCAGCGTTCCTGCAATATAGCTGCCATCGGGTAATCTCTGGCATGTATAAGGGTAATGCCTGCTAAAAAAATCGGAAGCGTCGCTCTCAATACTTCTGATCTGTTCACCATTATAGGTAAACAACCCCTGATTCCGGACAGAGAACAGTATAGTTGATTCATTCACCGGCTGAACACAGTATATCCCGGTATACTCGAACTCTTCTGCTCCCGGAATCAGATTAAGCTTTCCGTCTTCGTAGATGGATAGCCCAAGCGAGTCGTTTGAAAATATTGTTTGATTAGCTTCGAATAATCGGAACACCCATACATCATCCCCTATTACTTTAATTTCTCCGTCACGGTAGTGAAATGAGTGGTTTATACCATTGAAAATGACGGAAGAATCTTGCCTGACTATTATGTTTGTAACTGAACGAAACTGCCTGTACGATTCAGGAACCAGATGAATGAGGCTGTGATATGTAAGCCTGTCTACTGATTGATCTGTCTCCGTTTTGAAATACCCAAACTCTGATGCTCCGCCTACATAGATTCTGCCATCAGCTGCAGCGGCGACAGACCGGACTGATAGGCCCGGCATATCCGCTGTTTGCCATCGCGCACCATCATATATCGCGATGCCGCCACCCGTTCCAACAATAAGATTACCATTGCTGTCGCGGGTAATGGCCCAATTCTGAGGGTAGGTAGTAACCTGAAACAGATTCTGGGATTCTGTAAGTGGTTTTCCATCCATTAATGGAAATTCCACTTCAGATGACTGAGCGTATGAGTAACAGTTTAGTGTCACCAAAATAATGGTGACCAGGGCTTTTCGCCACAGCTTGAAGAGTTTAATGATCATAAAATAAGAGCCAGACCAATTAATATACCGGATAGATAATCAATTCAACTAATATTTGAAACTCTCTTGTAAATCTAACTATTTAAAAAAAAGCAGACAGTTATGAAAAGTAATCTAAACAGGTTCATCTTCAGGCGGGATTACGATAATATCCTCTTTCTCATCCTCATCCTCATCCGCTTCTGATCTGAGTTCAACCGAATTATCCGGTTCAGCTTGGAAAATAACAACAATGTCGCGATTTGATTTATCTCTGCTTACAGCCTTTTCGGTTATTGTTTCCACTTTGTCACTCCCTTCGAGTTTGAGTGTGAAACCGTCAGGTTTATTGACGGTGAAAACCAGGGAGTATCTCTGAGCTTCCGGTTCCAGAGCCGTCTTCACCGGTTCCGAATTCCTGCCCCGAATCTCTTTTTCCCACTGTTTGATCCATCTCTCCTTTTCAAATGTGTAGTACTTTACACTGTAAGTAATTGCCAATTTTGTGATTAGAGTTCTCTTAGCCATTTTCTTAAATATTATTTTCAGATTTTATAAAGAATTATAAATAAAAGCCTAAACAATTGAACTGCCTGTTCATGCACTAACAGGCAGTTCTTTTCGACGCTCTACACCTGTAACACTCCTGTTTTGAATTCCGGGATCTCTGGGTTGTGATCGGCACATTCAATTGCTTTTGAAATTCTTCGGCGCGTGGATTCCGGATGTATGATTTCATCCACCCAGAGTCTTGCAGCGGCGTATCTGACATCAGTCTGTTTATCGTACCTGTTTTTAATCTTATTAAGCAGTTCAGCTTTATCGTCATCGCTCAGGCTTTCCCCCCTCTTCTCCAATGAAGAGACCTGTATCTGAGTTAATACTTTCGCCGCCTGTGTTCCCCCCATAACTGCAATTTGAGCCGTAGGCCATGCATAAATAAATCTTGGGTCGTACGCCTTACCGCACATGGCATAATTTCCCGCACCATAGCTGTTGCCAATAATTATTGTGATTTTTGGCACTACAGAGTTAGCAACGGCATTTACCATTTTTGCACCATCTTTAATAATGCCTCCGTGTTCGCTTCTTTTTCCAATCATAAAACCTGTTACATCCTGCAGAAAGAGGATGGGAACTCTCTTTTGGTTGCAATTCAGAATAAAACGGGCTGCTTTGTCAGCACTATCTGAGTAGATAACCCCGCCAATCTGCATCTCTCCCGATTTACTCTTAACTATTTTTCGCTGATTGGCTACAATGCCCACACTCCATCCATCTATACGGGCATACCCGGTTATAAGCGTTTGACCATATCCCTTTTTGTATTCTGTGAAACTTCCTGCATCTGTAATACTTTGAATTAGCTTGTATGAATCATATGGCGTGGTTCTGTCTTTTGGGAAACTCTTTAGCACCTCTTCAACCGATATTTCCGGTTCAACCGGGCTCTTTCTGTTGAAACCTGCTCTCTTGCGTGGCCCCATTTTACCCACAAGGTCGCGTATGGTCAGCAGGCATTCGGTATCATCTTTCATCTTATAATCCGTAACACCGCTAATCTCAGTATGAGTTGTAGCCCCGCCAAGGGTTTCATTGTCAATCTCTTCACCGATTGCAGCTTTCACCAGATAGCTTCCTGCTAAAAAAACGCTTCCGGTACCATCAACAATTAAAGCTTCATCACTCATAATGGGCAAATATGCCCCTCCGGCCACGCAACTACCCATTATGGCAGCAATTTGAGGTATCCCTTTTGCACTGATTACAGCATTATT
>SKRK01000318.1 GCA_007118525.1 Balneolaceae bacterium | reverse complement strand
TGAGTCTTGAGTCATGTGATTAAGAATGAAATAAGCTGTAAAAAGGTATTTCTGAACCGATGATATTATTTACTTAGCTTTTCTATTCTCACTTTAGATATCCAGTGTGGCATACTTGGAATTACGTTCGATGAACTCCCGGCGGGGTTCTACTTCGTCTCCCATCAGGGTTGAGAACATTTTATCAGCAGCAGCAGCATTTTCGATCGTCACCAGCTGAAGCGTTCTTGTTTCAGGGTCCATAGTTGTTTCCCATAGCTGGTCGGGATTCATTTCACCCAAACCTTTATAGCGGGATACGTCAAATTTTTTCTTCGCTTTTTTAAGTTCCTTGATGATCTTATCACGAGTATCATCATGCCATGCATATTGAATCTGCCCGCGGGTAGAGGTAATTCTGTAAAGCGGGGGTGTTGCAATATATATGTGACCACGATCAACAAGAGGATGCATATATCTGTAAAAGAAAGTGAGCAATAGCGTCCGGATATGCGAACCATCAACATCAGCATCCGTCATAATGATAATTTTATGATATCGAAGTTTTTCAATTTCAAACTCCTCTTCATGACCAACTCCGGTACCCAGAGCAGTAATCATCGCCTGGATCTCCTTATTTTCAAGAATTTTGTTGATCTTGGCTTTTTCCACGTTTAGGATTTTACCCCGTAAAGGAAGAATAGCCTGAAAACTACGGTTACGACCCATTTTGGCAGAACCGCCGGCAGAGTCACCCTCAACCAGGTAAACCTCGCTATGAGCGGGGTCTTTAATGGAACAGTCGGCAAGTTTACCGGGAAGGCCACCGCCGCTCATTACGCTTTTACGCTGAATAAGCTGACGAGCTTTACGAGCTGCTTCTCTGGCCTCGGCCGCAACAACTACTTTCTCAAGGATTTTTTTGGCAGTTTTCGGATTCTGCTCTAGAAATTCATTAAGTTTTTCATAAACAATTACTTCTACTGCACTTTGTACCTCAGAGTTACCCAGTTTGGTTTTGGTTTGCCCTTCAAACTGAGGCTCTGCTACTTTAACGCTGAGCACACAGGTCATCCCTTCACGGAAATCTTCACCTGAAACCTGGATCTTACTGTTCGACTTAATAATCTTATTCTTTTCAGCGTAGGTTTTAAAGCAGCGGGTCAATGCTCTTCTGAAACCCGAAATATGTGTACCGCCTTCACGGGTATTAATATTGTTTACATACGAGTGCACATTTTCTGTATAGCCATTGTTATATTGAATGGCCAGCTCAACAGGTACGTTTTCAATTTCACCTTCTATATAGATCGGCTCTTTCATCAGCGATTCCCGGGTTTCATCGAGATATGCAACGAAATCTTTAACACCACCTGAGTAATGAAATGTAACTTCACGGGTTTCGCTCTCTTCATCCTCCCGCTCGTCAATGATCTCTACCGTAATTTCAGGATTCAGAAATGCAAGTTCCCGCATTCTGTCTGAAATGATATCGAATTTGAACTCAGTTGTTTGTGTAAATATTTCAGGGTCGGGCCTGAACCGGATAGTGGTTCCTGTTACATCGGTCTTACCGACCTCTTTGAGCGGAACCTTGGTTGCGCCCTTTTCAAATTCCATTATATAAATTTTTCCATCACGATGGATCTCTGCACTGAAGAAAATAGAGAGTGCATTCACACAGCTCACGCCAACACCGTGCAAGCCTCCGGAAACTTTGTAGGAATCTTTGTCAAACTTACCGCCGGCGTGAAGTTTGGTAAGTACAACTTCAACAGCAGGCATTTTTAATTTCGGATGTTCATCAACCGGAATTCCACGGCCGTTATCTGAAACTGTGATGGAGTTGTCTTTATGAATGTATATCTTGATGTAGTCGCAATGACCGGCAAGAGCTTCGTCGATTGAGTTATCGACAACTTCGTTGATAAGATGGTGGAGTCCGCGCTGAGCAGTATCGCCAATATACATTGATGGACGTTTGCGAACAGCTTCGAGACCCTCTAAAACCTGAATATTCGACGCTTTATAGTCGGATCCTTTCGATTGTGCCATGGAATGGGGTTGAGTAATATTATTAATAGCCTCTTAGGCGCCGTAAAATAGCGCTTAAATGAGCAAAATCAAAAAAAGGTATGGTTTTTATTCACGCATCAGCAGATAGCGAATGCAGGGGGATTTTGGCTTTTGCAGATAAGGCGTCTGAAGGGGTTTTTCGGTCTGAAAAAACGGGTTGAATTCATTTAAGAAAAAAGGATTGAATTTAAATCGATAAAACGGTAATTTTGGTGTCTATCAAAAAATCAGTTTTAACAGGTTGAATCATGTCACGTAAAGACGATATTACTGGAAAAGGGGCGCTGAATGGTTATCGCTCATCCAAAGCGAATAATAAATCCAAGCATCTGTTTCATTTAAATCTTCAGAAGCGACGCTTTTTTATTCCAGAAGAGGATCGGTGGGTAACTCTAAAGGTTAACGCCAAGACACTGCGCACAATTAATAAGAAAGGTATTTCTGCTGTTCTGAAAGAAGCCAGAAAAAAAGGAACACTTTTAAAAGAGGTATAGATCAATGGCTAAAGGTAATCGCATACAGGTAATTTTAGAATGCACAGAGAAGCCGGGCAGCTCGCGGTATGTAACGATGAAAAATCGAAGAAATACTACAGATCGTGTTGAGTTGAAGAAGTACAATCCGGTACTCCGAAAGCATACCGTTCATAAAGAAATTAAATAGAGATTAATTATGGCTAAAAGACAAGCATTTGGCGAAGAAGCCCAGGCACTGAAGCAAGCCCAGCGTAAAATGGCGAAAGTAATCATCTCCACTAAAAATGAAAGAGGCAAATACTCTTACAAGGAGACGATGATGGACCAGGATAGCGTAAGTGAATTTATCCAAAGAAATAAAAAATAGCTTTAAAGCTGTTTGAAGATAAAGGTTGCATCCAAACGGATGGAACCTTTTTTTTTTCTTACATTTCTGTACACGAACCGATTGTTCAATTTATCCTAATCAAATAGAACAGACTATAATGAGTATCAAAGATTCCATACTAAATGATTTAAAAGAGGCTATGAAAGCCAGAGAAGCGGACCGGTTGAGAGTACTTAGGTCGCTAAAATCAAAAATTCTGGAAAAAGAGATCAGTGAACGCAGTGGCGGCGAAGCAACCATTACCGACGAACAGGTAGTTGAGGTGCTGATGAAAGCGGCTAAACAACGCAAGGAATCCATCGATCAGTTTGAAAAAGGAGAAAGGCAAGACCTGGCAGACAAGGAGAAAGAAGAGCTGACAATTATTGAAACCTATCTTCCCAAAATGATGAGTGAAGAGGAGATCCGCACTGAAGTAAAGAAAGAAATTGAGAGTTCAGGCGCATCAGGTATGGCCGATATGGGAAAAGTGATGGGTGTTATGATGAACAATTTGAAAGGAAAGGCCGACGGCTCTGTTGTGAGCCGGGTGGTTAAAGAAGAACTCTCCAGCTAAACTAAATGAACCTGCTCGATCTGTTTATTCTCATCCCTATCGGCTACTTTGCCTGGAAGGGATTTATGAGCGGATTTATCTATGAAGTGTTAAGTATAGCCGGTATCATTCTGGCTGTGTTTATCACATTCGAGTATATGCATGCCGTTTCAGTTATTTTTAAGCCGCTCTTTAACGATGTTGATCACGCCACCATAGCTGCCGGTATTTTCCTGTTTATTTTTACCGTTGCCACCGTGCAGTTTCTCGCATACCTGATTCAAAAGTTTGTTGAACTGATAAAGATAAATTTTATAAACAGGCTGGCCGGACTTATTTTTGGAGCTCTAAAATCGGGAATCGTTGTAAGTGCCGTGCTGCTATTACTGGCAGGCTTTAATATGCCCGGTGAAGATTCCAGAAATGAATCGTTTTCATACCCTATAGTGATCTACATGGCTCCGGCCGTTTTTAACATGGTAGCAGCCGTGTATCCCGGGGCAGAGAATTTTATCGATACAATCGAGGGTGCGATTGCTGAGAATAACCCAATTAAATCACTCCCAATTTTTGAATAGAAAGTACCATGAGTTTTCCATCTGTTGAAGAGCAGTTAACAGTTATTAAGCGAGGCACCGTAGAAATAGTGCCTGAACACGAGCTTATTGACAAACTGAAGAAGTCGATCAAAGCCAACAAACCGCTTCGAATAAAGCTTGGTGTAGACCCTACACGCCCAGATCTGCACCTGGGCCACTCCGTTATTTTGAGAAAGCTTCGTCAATTTCAGGATCTCGGCCATGAGGCAATTCTTATCATCGGAGGCTTTACAGCAATGATTGGCGATCCAACAGGCCAGAATAAAACACGGCCCCCGTTAACCCCTGAAGAGGTTGAGGAGAATGCGCAAACATACATAGAGCAGGCCAGGAAGATATTGGATGAAGAGAAGACAACTCTTGTAAACAATAACGATTGGCTCGGAGAAATGACTTTTATGGATGTTGTAAAACTGTCGTCGAACCTGACAGTAGCCCGAATGATAGAGAGAGATGATTTTTCAAAGCGCTACAAGAATAACGAAACGATCTCACTGCACGAATTCCTCTACCCCCTTGCACAGGGGCAGGACTCTGTCTATCTAAAATCTGACGTTGAGCTTGGCGGTACCGATCAAAAGTTTAACCTTCTGGTAGGACGAGACCTTCAAAGAAGTGACGGGCAGGATCCGCAAATTTGTCTGATGATGCCTTTATTGGCAGGTACGGATGGGTCGATGAAGATGAGTAAATCGTACGATAATTACATTGGAATAGATGAACCTGAAAACGATCTCTATGGTAAAGTTCTCTCTATACCTGATGACCTGATTTATTCATACTTTGAATTAGTGACAGATGTGCCTGTTGATGAGCTGAATTTGATTAAACAGAAAATTAAAAAGGACCCCCGGAACACCAAACATGATCTGGCATTCACCTTAACGAGGATGTATCATGGCAAAGAGGCTGCAAAAAATGCCAGAAACCATTTTGAACAAACCGTTATTAATAAGAATATTCCGGATGACGCACCCGTAATTGAGTTTGAAGCTGGGTCAACACATCGGCTCTTGGATATAATCTCTGATGCAAATTTGACCTCGAGCAACGGTGAAACTAAAAGAATGATGAAGCAGGGCGGTATCAGTCTTGAAGAGGAAAAGATTCAGGATCCAAACTTTGAAATTAAGTTTGAGAAAGGACAGGAGCTTGCTCTTAAAGTTGGTAAACGTAAATTCGCTAAACTTAAGTCTTAGTAAATTAAAGCGGGTTGGATTTTATGATCTGCTTTTTAACCGGTTCTACTTAAACCACTCATTATGGGAACACACTATTCAGGTCCGGAGTCTGACAAACTAACTTTGAATGCATTCATTAAACTAATGAGGGCTACAGAGTCGATCAACAACAGGCTGAACCGGCATTTGGCAGATGCAGATTTAACCGTTAGCCAGTTTGGCACTCTTGAAGCTCTGTATCACCTTGGCCCGTTAAACCAAAGGTCGATTGGAGAAAAAATTCTGAAAAGCGGCGGTAACATCACTATGGTTGTAGACAACCTGGAAAAGTGTGGTTATGTAAAGAGAAAAAAAGACCCAAGCGATCGCCGTGCTGTATTGATCCATTTAACCAAAGAAGGGGATAAATTCATCAAGAATTTCTTCCCCAAGCACCTTGAGAAGATAAAAGATGAGTTTAGTGTTCTCAC
>SKRK01000113.1 GCA_007118525.1 Balneolaceae bacterium | reverse complement strand
CGCCTGCTTTCCGAGATAGTCAACTCTTTTCAGATCCAGTTCACCCGGCTGAGGCTCTCCGGCTTCATGAAAGAAGACCGCATGATCCCCAAAAAGCTTCATCTGGTCGATCGTCTGTGAGCTTCCGATACCTCTCAAGGCTGGAGGACGGTCGGCCGAAAGAATGATCATCGGAACACCCGACTCTTTGGCTTCAATAATTGCAGGGAAGTAGTTTGCAGCTGCTGTGCCTGACGTGCATATCAGTATGGCCGGTATACCGGTTGTCTTACCGATGCCGAGAGCGATGAAGGCAGCTGACCTTTCGTCTAAAACAACTTGTTTACGAATTCCCGGGTGTATGGCTGCAGCGATTGTAAGTGGCGTAGATCGGGACCCCGGAGATATAACAGCATTGCGCACTCCGGATTGGTAAAGCGAGCGTAAAAGGGTGGATGCCCACCGGAGATTGTTACTCATTTCGGCTTTGATTCCTGTTCAGGGAGTCCATCATCGGTTTGAATTTGAGCAGGGTTTCATTCCACTCTTTTTCAGGGTCGGAATCGGCCACGATTCCACAACCTGCATAAAGTGTTGCCCTGTTTTTATTGATCAAGGCACTGCGAATGGCCACTGCAAACTCTCCCGATCCGTTCAGGTTGAACCATCCAATGGGAGCGGCATACCAGCCCCTGTCCATCTGCTCAATTTCATGAATATGAGAAACTGCCTCTTTTCGGGGATAACCTCCCACAGCAGGTGTAGGATGCATCTCATTGATCAGTTCATGAATTTGCACCCCTTTTTTGATTGACGCTGATATAGGTGTAAAAAGGTGCTGAACATTCTTCAATTTTTTGATGCCGGGCTGTTTGGGATGCTCTACCCGATAGCTGAATTTTTTCAGGTTATCATTTATCGCCCTTACAACAAATTCGTGTTCGTCTCGATCCTTACTGCTATCCAGCAGGTTCTGAGCAAGGGCCGCATCTTCTACGGCACTATGCCCTCTGGATGTACTGCCGGCCAATCCTTCCGTCATAAACTTTCCATCACTAAAAGAGGCCAATCGTTCGGGCGTGGCTCCGATGAATGCAGTGTCTGAATCTTTCTGCACCATAAAGTTGAAGCATTCAGGATATTTTTGACGAAGCTGATGAGTGAGCTGTGTAAAGTGGGGCTGATGCTGCATTTGAAGAGTAACGGTCCGGGCAAGGACAATTTTTTCAAAAATTTTATCCCGGATCATCGTCTTGGCATGTTCTACTTTTTGGAACCATCGATTGCGATCGTCAGGTGATTGCAGCGTGCATAAAATATTGGAACTGATGGTTTCCGGTTCTATATGATTCTGAAGGTTTCCCGACAGACTTATAAAACTGGTGATATGGCTTATAATTTCCTGATAAATTTCATCGACAGTAAAACTTTTCTTGTCTATGGTAAGGGTAAGCAGGTGCAGGTTTCCGCTTCTTACTACCATCCACTCCGGAAGAATAAAGCGGGCTGCACCAAATTTTTTCCAAACCTTGCCAATATTATAGTTATCAAAAGAGTAACCGCCTAAAAAGAGTGGCCCGGCCATGTCGTGCTGAATTGCGGTGTAGGCATCAATTTTTCCCTTGAGCTCAAACGTTTGTTGTGAGATCTCTTCAAACCTGTTTGAGCCGGTAGCTTTCAGTTCTACAACTTTACCGGCAGCTGAAATGGAGATCTCATTATCGGGATGATCCCAGTAAAACTTCTCATCATAATCGGGATTTAGCTCCAGCGCTGCGAGCGGATCGATAGGTGCGATGGGAAGCGTAACAGACAGTAACTTTGAGCTGGAATTTCTGATTTGACGCAGAAATTCCGTAAAAGCCGGAGAGTCAAGGGCTTCAATGAATTCTGTTGGAATGATGTGGTCGAAAGAGCTATAACCCATACTTATTTTAGACTAAAACTTTCAATACTTTCAATATAAATTGAAAGTTTATCATTCCAAAACCTTTTCTGACTCTATCCTGTTGGTTGGCAATAGAGTGGGCAGAATGGAAATTTGTATAAGAAAGCTAAATTCAGAGGTTTTTACTTAGACCCGCGTGCCTACTCAGCATCGTCGAATTGGCCCGAGTGAAACGGATTCTTAATTCCATAATCTTCGGGATTATAATCCGCCAGTTCAAAATAGTAATCCCAGGCAAGTTTACTCTGTCCTTTATCGTCTACCCAATTCGGATGGCTCTGCTTGATGAGCCCAACTACGCGTTTGGCATAACGAATGCGCTCTTCCTGATCATCTATGCGCGGTATGGCAGCTATCATCAGGTCCATATTGTAACCGCAGTCGTAATCTTTTGGTTTTTGTTGTTCCAGAAACATAAGTCTTATTTAGAAAGGGCTATTTTTTGATTATCGATCGTGTGGAAATCTACAATATTTGTACCACTAAAGTAAAATGATAAAATTTCATGATAACCCCACCCGGCCTCTGCAAATCCCCTGGCACCCCACTGGCAAAGGCCAACTCCGTGTCCCAAACCTTTTCCGGTAAATGTAATGGATCCGTTTTGTGTATGCGTATCGAATTTTGTGCTTCGTAATCCCAGCGCACCAAAGGTTCTGTTTACAAGCAGCCTGAACTCATTTCCATTAAAGGTGAGTTCGCGGTTCTCTCTATTGGCGAAGGTTATCGATTTTACACGGCCTGCCGGATCTTTTTTTGTCGAGTATGATTGATAATGAAATCCATAGCGGCCAGAGATCAGATTGGTCAGCTCCTGCTCCGTAATGGAGAATTCCCACTCGAAATGCGGTGACATGGAGCACATATCGCCATCGCTGGTAGAGCGGAGGTATGGGAGAGCTTCGCCGCTCCAAACCGTTTCATTGCTGCTGGTAACTCCTCCACAGGTGCTTGAGAAAGCGGTTAAGACCAGTTTGTCACTCCACGTCAGAATTTCTCCGGAGGTAGCTTGTGCGGCCTCTTCATAATCGGGCCTTGACCGAAGTGCACCCAGGTACACCTGGTTCTGTTCGTTGTCTTTCAGATGATACTGCCGGTAGGGAGTATGATGAATATTCCACAAGGCGTAGGTTCTTGCCACAACAGCCTGGCTCTTGAGGGCTTCCATATTGTTGAAATTCATCTCGCTTCCCACAACTGAAGCGATATAGTGCTCTAATGCCACAGAGTTTACGATTAGCATCGAGTTCTGTGCTCTGTTTATCTCAAATTCAAAATTACCGTGATAGACCCTGTTACCCAACTGAGGCGTGAAAAACTGGGTGAGTCCGCCGCTGCCATTGGTAATAGTAATATGTTCTGCCCGAATGGATTTTTGTCCGTAATTAAGAGTGATTTTTGAAGATTCCGGACGCATATAAACAAATCCGTCACCCGGTTTCAGGTCAAAAGATTCACCATTTACTGAAAATTGAATTTCGTGATCAACGGCATTAATTCTGATTACTGACGGCGGAGTGGCATTAAACAGCGAAACCCGGACTGTTTCCACAGTCGTAAGATCCAGCATTTCTTCATTGCTCAGGTTATAATCCGTTCTGATGAACAGAGCCAGCAAGATAAAAGGGATAGTTAAAAGTCTCATATTCCGGGGGCTCCATCAGCCCTATAACAGTTTTTCAGATGAAATGTGAGCATCGAATGCTCAGGTTCGCGCAATATATTTTAGTATATTTAGGCCAAAATTAAGGCAGTTCACAGAGATAACAAATTATATGATTCACAATTCAATAATTGATACAATTGGCAATACCCCGCTGGTCCGTCTCAATCGCGTAACTAACGATTTAAAACTCACGGTTGCAGCTAAAGTAGAATATCTGAACCCGGGCCAAAGCGTTAAAGATCGCATTGCGCTTAAAATGATTCTTGACGCTGAAGAGAAGGGTTTAATTAAACCCGGTGGCACCATTATAGAAGGTACAAGCGGAAACACAGGAATGGGGCTTGCCCTCGTGGCGGCTGTTCGCGGATACCGTTGTGTTTTTACAACCACGGATAAACAGAGCCAGGAGAAAATTGATCTGCTTCGGGCTCTTGGAGCAAGAGTTGAAGTGTGCCCAACCAATGTTGAGCCGGACGATCCCCGTAGCTACTACTCTGTAGCAAAACGCCTGAGTGAAGAGATACCGAACTCATACTATCCCAACCAATACGATAACCTGAGCAATACCAAAGCCCATTACGAGACGACCGGTCCTGAAATCTGGGAGCAGACCGAGGGCAAAATTACCCATTATGTTGCCGGAATGGGAACCGGTGGCACTGTATCAGGCGCCGCGAAATATCTAAAAGAGAAGAATCCTGACATCAAAGTGATTGGCGTGGACACAGTAGGATCGGTCTATAAAAAATATTTTGAGACCGGTGAGTTTGACAAAAGCGAAATTAAACCCTACCTAACTGAAGGGATCGGGGAAGATATCATACCGAAAAATGTCGACTTTGATTTAATAGATGCAATAGTACAGGTTGGCGATAAGGATGCTTTTCAGATGACCAGGGCACTTGCAAAACAGGAGGGGCTTTTTATTGGTGGCTCGTGCGGATCAGCTGCTTATGGCGCTTTGAAGTATGCCAGGGAGAATCATTTGACAAAAAACGACCTGATGGTTGTAATTCTTCCCGACAGCGGAACACGATATGTTTCAAAGATCTATAACGATGAGTGGATGAAGCAACATGGATTTTTGGATGAATAGTATTCTGAGTGGAAGGCACTTGAGCAGAACCAGTGAACGAGATTAACAGAAGCTCATCAGCTTTAAACTGAAAACCGTAGGCAGTTAGCAGTTGACAGTCAACAGTTTGCATCTACAAATATAATAAGATGTAAAATATTTGAAACTATTTTCTGAGACCTGAGACCTGAGACCTGAGACCTGAGACCTGAACCTTAACCTGAAATATAAAACCTGAAGATGAACCAGAATAAACCAAAGAAAGGAAAACCAATTGAAATAGAGCTGAAAGAGGATGAGGCATCCGGGACGTATTCTAACCTGGTGATGATTACCCATTCACCCTCAGAATTTGTTTTTGATTTTATCTCAATGATGCCCGCCGTACCCAAAGCTAAAGTCGTGAAGCGTCTTGTACTCACGCCCGATCACGCAAAGCGACTGGCCAACGCGCTGAGTGAAAATATTCGAAAATATGAAGCAGAACACGGCACAATCGCTTCCAAAGAGAAGTTCGACATGCCGTATAACTACCGCGGACCCAAGCCGGAAGCCTAACTAAAATGCAGATTTCAAGGTAGGGTTACCGGCCGGTAACCCATATTCGGGCCACAGTACCTATTTTTTAGCTGCAATGAGCATACCTATCCCAAGGATCAGGAAAACCGCGTGGGGGAATATCGCCGCAAACTCGGGTGATATGGTGCCTGCGATGCCAAAGGGTTCAATCACTTTCAGCATGGATAGGTAAATAAAGCTGATTGCCAATCCGGCCGCAATATACACGCCTTTGCCCCCTTTTCTGCGCTCGGTAGCCAGCGCAAAACCGATAATACTGAGTACAACTATCGATATCGGGTAGGCCATTCTCCCGAAGAGCTGAACCTGCGGCAGAGCAACACCACCGGCACCTATTCTTTGAATGGACTGAATATATTCCATAGCCTCGGGATAGGTGAGCTGGTAGATATCGGAAGATCTTCTTGCAAGATCTCTCGGTAAAATGTTCAGTTTGATCTCCTGCCTCTCCGTTTTAAATTCAGTAAAATTTGAGTT
>SKRK01000209.1 GCA_007118525.1 Balneolaceae bacterium | reverse complement strand
GCTAAAATCATTTTAGCCAGATCTGAGGCATACTCTGTAGACCGGGCATCCTCAGGCAGTGTTGTGAATCCTATCTGATTGTTAATGATTATATGAATGGAGCCTCCGGTCTCGTATCCCCGCAGCTGCGACATGTTCAATGTCTCGGCAACAACACCCTGTCCGGCAAATGCGGCATCGCCATGCATCAGCAGGGAAACAATTTTCTTCTTGGCATCTTCCGATTCGTGATGATCTTGAGTTGCACGTGCTGCGCCCTCAACAACGGGGTTAACCGCTTCAAGGTGGCTGGGATTAGGAAGTAATTCCAATTCAATATCCTTACCCGAACTGGTATGGTAAGTGCCTTTCGAACCCAGATGATATTTCACATCACCTGACCCCTGAATAGTGCTGGGATCAATATTGCCTTCGAAATCGGCAAATACTTTCCTGTAAGGCTTATTCATGATGTTCACCAAAATATTGAGCCTTCCGCGGTGCGCCATTCCAAGAAAGAATTTTTCAATATTATTTTCACCCGCTTTCTCCATTAGAAAATGCATCATGGGAATCAGCGTATCAGCTCCCTCAAGGGAGAAGCGTTTGTGGCCCACATATTTTTTGTGTAGAAACTGTTCAAATGCCATCGCCTGATTCAGTTTATGCAGTATGCCCTCTTTTTCATCCTTGCTGAGATCCGGTGTATTTGTTGTCGATTCCATCGATTCACGCAACCATTTGCGTTCATCCAGGTCGAGCAGATGCATGTACTCTGCACCTATTTTACCACAATAGGTATTTCTGAGCAGCTGAATAATATCACGTAAACTGGCAATATCTTTGCCGCCCAATCCTTCACAATAAAACTCCCTGTCGAGATCCCAAAGCGTGAGCCCGTAATATTCAAGATCAAGCTCCGGGCTGTGCCCCGGTCCGGCACCCAGCGGATCCAGATCAGCAAGTACGTGCCCGCGCATCCTGTACATATTGATAAGCCTCCAAACGGCAATGGCTCTGCGGTCCTGCTCAAGGGTATTTGCTTTGCCGCTGAGCTGTCCCTCATATTTGTCCTCTCCATAGGGAAGAGGCTGATATGGAATTTCCAGATCTTTAAAGATCACATCGTAAAAGTCCTCTTCACCATTCAGGAGCTGGTGAATCTTTTGAAGGAACATTCCTGATTCTGCACCCTGAATAATTCGGTGGTCGTAGGTGCAGGTAATTGTCATAACCTTGCTCACTCCAAGCTGGTTCAGCACATCCTGAGACATGGATTGATATTCTGCCGGATAGTTGATGGCCCCGGTTGCGATGATGGCTCCCTGGCCTTTCATCAGCCGTGGAACGGACGAAACGGTTCCAATTGTGCCCGGATTGGTAATGCTGATGGTGGTTTCCTGGAAGTCGGAAATTTCAAGCTTGCCATTTCTTGCTTTGTCAATTAATTCGGCAAAAGCATAGAGAAACTCCTTAAAGTTCATCTTGTCTACACCCTTGATATTGGGTACTACAAGGTTTCTTGAGCCGTCTTTACTTTTAAGGTCAACCGCAATGCCGAGGTTTACCTGTTCCGGTTTAACCTTGTAGTGCGAGTTGTCTTTTTTCGCGTAGTAAGAGTTGATATTTGGAAAATCTTTAAGCCCCTGGATAACGGCCCAGGCGATGAAATGGGTAAATGACGCTTTGGGCTCTCCCCGCTTTAACAGATGGGTATTTACAATAGCCCGGTCTTCTGTAAGCATCTTAACCGGTAATACCCGCAATGAAGTAGCCGTTGGCACTTCAATGCTCTGATCCATGTTCTCTACAATTTTGGAGGCAACACCTTTAATCTTCTCAAGTTCAGCTTTGTCAGGAATGGAGACTTCCGGTTTCTCTTTTTTCACCTCTTTCGGTGGCTCCTTCTCCCTGGTTACGACTTTAGGTTCGGCTATAACAGGCGCACCATTGGTGTCCGGTTCCGGTGCGTCAGTCTCCCTGCCCTCTATCTCGTCAAAATATTTTTTCCAGTGTTTGGGTACGGAGTTGGGGTTTTCCTGATATTGGTCATAGAGCTCTTCAACAAGAGCGGAGTTGGGTCCAAAGACGGCTTCAAGTGATTTCAAAACGACAGGGTATTCGTTAAAATGAGTTATGAATATTATGGCAGATAATTGGAATCAGTAACAGTGTAAACCTTATGATATTCTATATTTCGCGACAGTTACTACAGCAATCTGCAAAGCCGGTGTTTAAAGCTAATTGGTTTACAATGTGTTGATTCGTTTACATAAATGTTAAATTAACCATTATTGTATTAAAAAACGATGATAATTCGTGTAATTACAAAGTGAAAGAAGTTGAAATTCTAAGTTCATAGATGCTGTTTCATTCTTTATATTCACACAAACTTTGATACAATTAACTTCTGATAAATTGGATGTATGAGCAGTAAAAAAGATATGGATAAAAGCGGTGCTGAAGCGGTAAAATGGGATCTTTCAGATCTGTATAAATCACCGGATGATCCGGCACTGAAAAAAGATAAAGAGTTGCTTTTAAAAAAGGCCGATCAATTTGCCGCAAGTTACAGGGGTCGTGTAGCTGAATTGTCTGAAGCAGAGTTTGCCGAAGCAATGGGGTATTATGAAGAGTTGGTTCAGAAATCCGGTAAAATCGGGTCCTATGCTCATCTTATTTGGTCTACCAATACAGAAGATCCGGCTTTGGGTAAACTGCTGCAGGAAGCCAGCGAAATGGGTTCTGAGCTGAGCCAGAAGCTGGTGTTCTTTAATGTGGAGTGGCTTCATATTGAGGATGAAAAAGCCGAACAGCTCATCCATTCTAAAGAGCTGATTAAATGGCAGCACTACCTGGAAGTTTCGCGAATGTATAAAGACCATATCCTTTCAGAAGATGCCGAAAAAGTGATGAGCGCGAAGTCGGTTACCGGAAGGGCGGCATGGAACCGGTATTTTGATGAAACCCTCGGGGCAGCCCGTTTTGAGCTCGATGGGGAAGAGCTCACCGAACAGGAGGTGCTCAGTAAACTGCACAATCCGGACCGGGAGCTTCGGAAAAAAGCACATCAATCACTTACCGATACATTCACTGACCACTCCCGATCGCTAACATTTATTTTTAATACACTTCTTGCCGATAAATATACCAACGACAAGCTTCGAAACTATGAGAGCTGGATCTCATCACGAAATTTGTCCAATCAAACCGACACTGACACGGTAAATGCATTGATTGATTCGGTTACCGGTCACTATCATCTTGTGCAGAGATACTACAAACTAAAGCGAAAATTGCTGAAGGTGGATGAACTTTTCGACTATGATCGATACGCACCGATATTGCAGACCACCAAAAAAGTAAAGTGGGAAGAGGCTAAAGGGATGGTTTTGGACGCATATAGCGATTTTCACCCTGAGATGGGATCAATTGCGTCAGAGTTTTTTGAAAAGGAGTGGATTGATGCGGCAATCCAACCCGGAAAGCGGGGAGGGGCTTATTCTGCAAGCACGGTAACTTCGGTGCATCCATATGTATTTATGAACTACGACGGTCAGCTCAGGGATGTGCAGACTCTCGCCCACGAATTGGGCCACGGTGTTCATCAATACCTCTCCAGAAAGCAGGGAGAACTGCAGTCGTCTACTCCATTAACTACTGCGGAAACCGCTTCTGTTTTTGGTGAGATGCTTGTTTTTAACAAATTGCTTCAGAAAATAGAGGATCCGAAGGAGAAACTGGCGCTTTTAATCAGTAAAATTGACGACACCATTGCAACGGTATTCCGGCAGATATCAATGAACCGTTTTGAAGACCGGATACATACTGCCAGGAGAGAGGAGGGGGAACTGACAACCGAACAGTTCTCGCAGCACTGGATTGAAACACAGCGCGAACTCTATGGCGACTCCATTACTTTAACTGAAGAGTATAAGCTCTGGTGGTGCTATATACCTCATTTCTTGCACACACCCGGTTATGTTTATGCATACGCTTTTGGCGAGCTGCTTGTATTGGCTCTTTACGAAGCTTATAAATCTCAAACAAATGGATTTTCAGATCGTTATATTCAGCTTTTGGAAGCCGGCGGTTCCGACTGGCCTCACAATCTGA
This sequence comes from Balneolaceae bacterium, assembly GCA_007118525.1. Lineage (GTDB taxonomy): Bacteria > Bacteroidota > Rhodothermia > Balneolales > Balneolaceae > Rhodohalobacter. The sequence goes on along the minus strand of SKRK01000209.1, from coordinate 1,633 downwards.
TTGCCAAAATGGATATCGATATCCGGGATCCTCAGTTTTGGTCGAGGGGACTAAACCTGTTTGAATCAATGATTGAAGAGGCTGAAGAACTCGCTTCCCATTTGTAATATATCTACGACCTGCTTATGACCAAACGACGCGAAGAGAAAGCGCTTCTCGAATTTAAACACGTGCTGGATGACGTAGTTCAGCTGCTGAGAAAATCCACAGAGGCCGATACGGTCTATATGTATTGGGTGAACCGCTCCCGTGAGCAATTTGTGCTTGAGAGCAGCTCAACTATCCTGCCAAATGTGATGTTTTCTGACAGGGTCGATTTTGGAGAGCTGTATCTCAACAACTATAAAGAGATTGAACAGGTTGTGCAGCTGAAGGTAGGTGATGATGTTGACGGGCAACAGTTAAAACATTATTACGATTTTGTGCCTGTGCGTTTCTTGACCCTTATCCCATTTATTAACAATGGGGAGACCGTGGCTATTACGGTTGTTGAGACAGAGTACCAGCTGAATGTGTTGGATTACGAAGATGTGCTCTCGGCTTACAGGAATGCACTTTTAAACGTACTGAACACATACCTTGAACTCACGGACCTGTACGAGCAACAACAGGAGTGGGTAGACTATGAACATTCGATCAACTCTCTTTCTGCAAAAATGCATAAAGTAGATATACTTGATCAGCTGGTTCAGGAAATGGACAAGCTTCTTCCAACCGGTGGGGTTACGGTTGTTGCACGGGGAATGAACAGGTGGGTTTCAGTACTATGTTCCGTTAAAGCCCCAGATTCTCCCTCACTTGGATTGATGGTGGAAGAGAAGTCGATGGCGTATGATGCGCTGCAAAAGGGAGAAGCTCAGTTTTCCATTCATTTCAACCAGAACCCGAAACGCATTTCATCTTCTGAAAACCTTACCGAAGGGGCCACGCTGGCAATTCCGCTTAAAATCAACGACCGGCGCCATGCTGTAATTCTGGCTTACGATAAAAATCCACTGGTTTTTAAAGAGTCATCAAAGCATAAACTCAAGAATCTTGTTCGGATCGCCGCACTGGCCATTCAGGTAAACCTTGGTAAAGTGCCCGTAGACGAAGATATCTTTACAAGTGAGTATGGCAGCTTTATTCCCGATTTATGGGAGAGAAGCCTGAAAACTCAAATAATAAGGTCAGAAACCGCTACTAATATTACATGGTTTGGCTTTATAACCATCGACAACATTGCGGAACTTCGTTCATCTGTAAGGCTTGAATCATTGAAACGCCTTCAAAAAACCATGGTCAATTTACTGAGTCCATCCGGCATGGGCTTTAACGGGTTAATTGGGTTCAATTCAGATTATATCTACTCATATTTGCTGGTGGGTGAAAGGAACAAGGAGTTTGAAGAGTGGAAAAACATGGTTTTGAAAACCTTTGAAAAACCAATAGAGTTGGTTAACGGGCAGAATATTTCTGTAGATATAAGAATTGGTTCAGTTCATGTCGACTCCGGGCGGGTTGAGGTACATGAACTTATTTCTCAGGCAAAACAGGCACTCTCTTTGGCAGTAAAAGAGAGTGCAAAAACAGTCGGGAACTATTAAATGGCCCGTTTTTTTGCAATCATCATAGATGGGCTGGGAATAGGCGC
>SKRK01000169.1 GCA_007118525.1 Balneolaceae bacterium | reverse complement strand
GCGCTGATCAATTCTGATTCATTTCCTTTTTCAATCCATTTTCCCTGAGAATAGGAGGTAACTTTCATGTGGTAGTTTTTTTGTAGGCTGTTATAAAAAATCTGAACAGCTGATGATTGCTGTTCTACTGTTGAAGATAATAAAATAGAGATGAGATATCTCAATACAGATAGTGATAAAGAAAGAGAGAAAAAGTCCCTTCGCCAGCCGGCCGGGGGATAAGTAAAGAGCGTTGATCTGAATCAGAATCATTATCAAAGTTTCTACCCTTACTCTGCATCCCCCTGCCACGCTTTGCGTGTCTTTCCCCCTTCAAAGGGGGACTCTTTATAACTCAATCTGAATTAAACTCAAGACTCACGCCTAAACAACTCACCCCTGATCAACAAATTCAAACTTCTCCGCGTCGAAGAGGCCTTTATCGCTCATCTTCAGGCTGGGTATGACGAGCAGTGCCATAAAAGAGATCAGCATAAAGGGCGACTTTAATGTGCTGCCCATATCACGAGACATTTTTGTCAGCCTTTCATATCCTCTTGCAACTTCAATGCCCGGTGAATCACTCATTATTCCGCCAACGGGCAGTGGAAGCACGTCAGTTTTTTCTCCATGAACTGCAGCAATTCCGCCCTCATTCTTCATGATCAGGTTTACGGCCAGGCTCAAAAATTCATCACTGGTGCCTACCACAATAATATTATGAGAATCGTGAGCGACGGATGATGCAATTGCACCGTTTTTTAAGCCGAAGTTTTTTATAAATCCGATCGCGGGTTTCTCTTCCTTATAACGATTCACTACCGCAATTTTTAAAACATCCCGCGCAGGATCAGCCATCACTTCACCATCTTTTACCGCAAGATTAACCGTTTCCCTGCCGGTGATTAATTCTCCGTCACGAGCTACAATCACCTCTTGACGGCTCATTTCAGATATCAGTTTAAAATCATCTGCTAAAACAGGGTAGGAGTGAAAGCGATTGATCCTGGTGGTTTTTACATCCGGAAAGAGAACAGTATCGTTGTGAAATACCCGTTTGCCGTCGATCCATGTTTGTTGAACATTCATGGTATCGGGATGATCCACAACTATGAAATCTGCGGGATCACCTTTACGAAGCAGCCCCACATTCAGGTTATAGTGCTGTACCGGAAGAACTGACGCGGCGAACAGAGTATCAAAAAGATTATAACCCAGAGCCAGTGTCCGGCGAACTATCTCGTTTATATGTCCCTGAAGGAGGTCATCGGGGTGCTTGTCGTCCGAGCAGAACATGATTCTGCCGGGGTACTCACCCAGAAGCTCGATCAGTGCGTCGTAATTTTTTGCGGCGCTCCCTTCTCTGATGGCAATCAGCATGCCGTTATTAAGCTTGTCGATCGCCTCCTCTTTGCTGTAACACTCATGATCGGTTGAGATTTTTGCAGAGGCATATTTTGCTGCCCTTTCCCCTTTCAGTCCCGGGGCATGGCCGTCAACCGGCTTTCCCTTTTTCTGTGCGGCCATAATTTTAGCCAATACATCCGGGTCATCATTCAAAACCCCCGGCCAGTTCATCATTTCGGCCAGGTAGAGTATGTCATCCCGCTTCAAAAGTTCTTCAACATCCTTTACATCCAGTACAGCTCCGGCTGTTTCAAACGTTGTGGCCGGAACGCAGGAGGGGGCTCCGAAATTGAATTTCAACGGAACTTTTTTCCCGTTTTCAATCATATACTCCACACCCTCTATCCCGCAAACATTAGCGATTTCGTGAGGATCTGATACCGTGGCCACTGTACCATGCCGAACAGCAAGCTTTGCAAACTCGGAGGGAACGAGCATGGAGCTTTCGATATGGATATGTGAGTCCACCAGGCCCGGCATTATGTAGTGGTTCGGAGCTTCGGCAATTTTATTGATGGAGGAGATTTTTCCACCCTTAATATGCACTTCTCCTTTATACTGCTCCCTGTTTAGAGGGTCAATGATAATTCCTTTAACTGATTTCATAGCTAAATTAACGTGATTTCGATATAAGAGCTAGTTACGGAGTGTCCCTCCGTCAGCCGATGGGGGGATAAAAAGTAGTGAATTTGTAGTCAAATAATGAATTCATGAGTCATATCAATACTCAGTGGGTCATCCCCCTCGTCCTGAACCATCGGGACTCTGCCCACTTCGAAGGGGGACTATTGGAGCCTTAGTTCTTATCTTGAATTCAGGCTAATTTACTTAATTGATAATATATATAGATCGTTTTCCCTTTCGAATCCGACCTTCTCAAGGTAGCTGTTGTGGTATTCGTTGCCGGGAGATGCGACGATGGTTTCTATCCCCTCACTTTTGAAGTAGCCCAGTTTTTCATTGAACAGGTATTTTCCAATTTTAAAATCACGGTAGCTGGGAATTACAAAGTCGAGATCAATCTGAAGTTGGTTATCTTTTCTGTTGCCCAATATCAAGCCTGCGGGAACCATGTCACTTAATACAAACAGGGCCCAGTTATAACTCTTCTTAAATGAAAAATCAGGTTGATAGTTTTGAATGCTCTCTTTGTAAAAGCTGAGAAATTTTTTCAGATATGTGCTTTCAGAAGAGGAGGGCAGGAGTTCAAAGTATTTGTCACTTTTAAATATTTTCACCAGGAAGTATACATTGATTAGAACAATAAATGCGTTCATGGCTGCAACGGGAATGGAGTTGATCAAAATACCGTAGACGGCAAACGTGAATGCTCCGATCATATTCACAACCCGCAGCTTTACAATGGCGCTCATCATCAGCGAAATGGCCACAAGAACAGAAGCGGCATATCCGATTATCTCATACAGAACATAGGATTCCATTAGTGATTGTCTTAAAGGGTGGTGAGGTCAGTTGTGAGCATAATATATCTGATATTGCACGTGATATATTCTTCTTTTTAAAACCCGTGAGATCCGTGGTTAACGGTTATGAGACACATCGATGATGCAGCCGGCTGAAAGGGTTTGATAAACCACGCAATACCGCTCCGTAAGTTTTAGGAGGGTAGAAACCTGCTCGTCAGTTGCATCCGTCTCAATATTGTAATGAAGCCGAATATTTTTAAACCCGACCGGCGCCTCTTTTGAAACACCAAGTGTACCCCGGAAGTCGAGGTCACCCTCTGCGGACAGAGCTGCATCTTTCAGGTCTATTTCAATAGCTGTAGCAACGGCGCTGAGTGTTACACCGGCACAAGCCACCAGGGCTTCCAAAAGCATGTCTCCTGAGCAGGCAGCAAGTCCGGTTCCACCGGTAGCGGGGTGCAGGCCGGCTTCTACCAGCGATTTCCCGGTGTCTACTTTACAGGTTAACCCTTCCCCCAGTTTGCCGGAGGCCTTTAAGGTTATAATTGCCGATTCCGGATCGGTTTTATACTGTTCTTTAAGCGGAGCCTGAATGGCTCTGATTTCGTCTGAATTCATAGGGTCTAAATCTGTTCTGATAAATGTTGATGATGAGTGGAAAGATAGAGTATTGGAGTAGCTTTTGAAAAGCCTGCAGTTGAATAAATCCGGTTATGATTTTATTCCGGTTTTTTAAAAATGGCGACACTGTTACCTATAATATCAACGGATGCATCCCAGTGATCTGCCAGCCAGTGAAAGGTCTCTTTTGAATAGAAGGTTACGTGGGTGTCGTCGCGGCGATAGTGCCATTTTGGAAACGCTTCGATAGATGGGACAAATTTTGTCATAATTCCGAGATAACCACCCGGCTTGAGGGAGCTCCATAACCTTTCAAACTCTTTTCGGGGGTTAAACAGATGCTCAGCAGTTTCCGTGCAGGTGATAAAATCGTACTGATGCTCAAATACAGAAGGGTCGTTGGCATAGAAGGGATCAAAGATGTTCATTTGATGCCCTCTCTCTTCAAACATGATACTCAGTGTGGGTCCGGGCCCGGACCCGAAATCAAGCCCAAAACTTTCTCTTTTCAGCTGTTTCTCGAGAGGTTCAAAAAGCTTATCCAAGAACTTTCGGTAGTGTTCATTATTGGGGTCGTTTTCGTGCTGATCGTACCGGCTTTTTTCTACAGACGGACTAAGCCTCTGATTCGGATCCATAAATATGAGCCTGCATTCAGGGCACTGGAAATAATCGTAGCCTTCTACCTTACAGAGAGTATCTGTTTTTTCTGATTGGCATAGAATACAGTGTATCATATTTTGTTTAGTGAGAAGCGATGGGTAAATTTTAATTTAAAATACGAAAAACCGAATCATTTGATTCGATTGCCGGCATAATGTGGCGGTGTGTCTGATTCTGAAAGAGTTTAATTGATTGCGGTTAAATTTACGCTTTAAAGCTTAAATAGCTGAAAGTGAACTTTTTTTCATCGTTTAACCTTTTAGAAGGCAGTTATTTACTACTATACATCTTATTAAACAATCAAACTAAACTGATATATAAATGAAATACCTTAAACATATTATCTCTTTACTGATAATTGCTTTTCTTGGATATAGCTGTGATGCTGTGGAGGATTCGGAAGCATGGCAAGACCTTGAGCTGCGAACTGAATATCAGGACATTAAAGTGACGAAGGTTGCAGGGGATCTGGAGAGGCCCTGGGCATTGGCATTTCTTCCCGACAACAGAATGCTGGTTACAGAGAGGCCCGGCAGACTTAATATTGTTGAGAATGGTAATGTAACGGTTGTGAATGGAACTCCCGAAGTAAGAGCGGTTAATCAGGGAGGTATGATGGAAGTTTCTGTGCATCCCAACTACTCCGAAAATGGATGGATATATCTAACTTACTCCCAGGCCGGACCGGATGATGAAACGGCACTTACGGTTGTAAGAGGCCAGCTTGACGGAGCTGATTTTGTGCAGATGGAAGAGATTTTTCAGCAAAACAGGTTCTCCTCACCAGGGCGTCATTACGGTTCAAAAATTGCGTGGGACAACGAAGGGTATATGTATGTAAGCATTGGTGACCGAGGTGCAAATCCGCCACGGGCACAGGATAATTCTGATCATGCAGGAACACTTTTACGTTTAAATGATAACGGTACCGTACCCGATGACAATCCTTTTGTGGGGGATGATGATGTAGCCAACGAAATTTTTTCTTACGGACATAGAAATATCCAGGGGCTGGTTATCAACCAGGAAAATAATGAGATATGGGCTACAGAGCATGGACCCAGAGGAGGGGATGAGCTCAACTACATAGAGCCCGGGAAAAATTATGGCTGGCCAACGGTTAGCCTTGGCCGCGACTACCGTGATGACAGAGAGTTTCATAATCATACAGAAGCCCGTCAAATGGAAAGTATGGTCGATCCTGTGTATGAATTTCTGCCCACACTAGCACCTTCGGGGCTTGCACTTGTAACAACCGATAAGTTCCCGCAATGGGAGGGGAATCTTTTGGCCGGAGGATTAAGGCCCGAACGAATTCGAAGATTGGTTATCGAGGATTATACCGTAATTCATGATGAAGAACTTCTCACATTTGAGTTAGGCAGAATAAGAGACGTTCGGGAAGGACCGGATGGGTTTATATATGTGGTTACGGATGAAACTCCGGGCGCGATATACAGAATTGAACCTAACGATTAAAAAACTGCACATGTTGCAGCCGAAAGAAAAATCCCTGCAGACTCTGTTTGCAGGGATTTTTTGGTTTAATGGCAGTTGATTATAATCATGTTTATCGATGAGTTTTTAAGCAGATAGTGTTAAATAAACAGAGGACTATATGCAACAAAATAAGATC
>SKRK01000269.1 GCA_007118525.1 Balneolaceae bacterium | reverse complement strand
GGGGGAAGAGTCTCGAAGGCTTTCGGGATAAAATTAGCTTTTATCCCGCCCCGTAGGGATCCCTATGGGAAACTCACATTTAATAGCAACTTCAATTCAGCGGGATCTCTTTTCAAGATCATATTTTTTAAAAAAACAGTTCTATTTTGGATGTAAAACCTGCTATATTCCTGCCGCTATTACGTTGACATTCCGTTAATCTGACGGTAATTTACGATCAAAATAATATGACGAAATTTCATGCTTGAACAATATTATCCTATTCTGGTATTGATTGGCGTTGCATTGGTGCTGGCAGTGCTTTTAATGTCGCTCTCCAGGCTTCTTGGACCTTTTCGGCCCAATAAAAACAAATTGAATCCATACGAGAGCGGTATGGATCCCGTAGGGCAAGCCAAAGAACGTTACTCGATTGCTTTCTACCTGGTGGCCATGGAGTTTATCATATTCGATCTTGAAGTGGTATTTATTTATCCATGGGCTGTTCGTTTTATGGAGCATGGAACAGGAACGTTTATAGCTATGGTAGTATTTATAGTAATACTATTCATTGGTCTGCTTTATACACTCAAAGCAGGAACCCTTGATTGGGATATGAAGAAAATTAAATATGAAGCTACACAAATGTAATTATGGGATTAGAAAGCGCACTTGGTGAAGGTTATTTAACTACAAAAATTGACACCCTTGTCAATTGGTCGCGTGCTAATGCAGCATGGCCAATGCCCATGGGTCTGGCCTGTTGTGCCATTGAGATGATGGCATTTGCCGGGCCACGCTATGATGTATCCCGGTTTGGATCTGAGGTAATGCGTTTCTCCCCGCGTCAGAGCGATGTAATGATCGTTGCAGGTTGGTGCTCATACAAAATGTCGCATGCAATCCGCAGAATCTGGGATCAGATGCCCGATCCTAAATGGTGTATCGCTATGGGAGCCTGCGCATCTACCGGTGGCATGCACCGGTGCTATGGTGTGGTTCAGGGAGTAGACAATTTTCTTCCGGTAGATGCCTACATCTCCGGGTGCCCGCCGCGGCCCGACGCTGTGATTCACGCCCTGATGAAGATACAAGACAAAATCAAAACAGAGCACTCCGTAATGCTCGATACCTAAGAATATGAGTTTAGAACTATCAGAACCATTGCAAAGAGTAGTTGATGCACTTTCAGAGAAGTTCTCGAAAGAAGTTATCGAAGTGTACCAATCCACAGGTATCACATTTATTCGAGTCGATGCAGATTCAATTGTTAAAATCTGCTATTTCATGAAAGATGAACTTGAATATATTTACCTCTCAGACCTATTCGGAATTGACCGCTATACATCTGAGGAACGCTTTGAAGTGGTTTACAACATGATCTCATTCAAAGAGGGATCAAGAGTATTTTTAAAAGTAAGGTGTGAAGAAGAGAATCCCGAAGTGGACTCTGTTTACGAGGTTTGGCCTTCTGCCAGCTGGAACGAACGGGAAGTGTACGATATGTTCGGTATCCACTTTAGAAATCACCCCGATTTACGTCGAATATTCATGCCTGAAGATTTCCGGTACTTTCCACTCAGAAAAGAATTTCCACTGTTGGGTATACCAGGCTCCATCGAGCTGCCCGGCACTACACCAGACACTGAATAGAACCATTTTATGAAATTAACGGACATTCAATCGAGGGTAAAATCCACATTCTTCAAAGAGCATCAGAAGAAGCTCTACCAGAGTCTGGAAGATAAACACACCACCATTGAGGAGATGGATGACGACGATCCGCTTACAACCAAAATGGTGCTCAACATGGGGCCTCAGCACCCTGCCACTCACGGTGTACTCAGGCTGGTCCTTCAGCTAAACGGTGAAAGTATTGAAAAGACCAAAGTCGATATCGGCTATCTTCATCGCGGTGTGGAAAAAATTGCAGAGAACAAAACCTACCAAGAGTTTATGCCATACACCGACCGTATGGACTACCTCTCCCCTTACAGTAACAATGTGGCTCTGTGCATTGCTGTAGAAAAAATTTCCGGTGTTGAAGTACCCGAGCGTGCCCACTACATTCGAATGATCGGTTGTGAACTGGCACGAATTTCCTCGCATCTTCTCTGGCTTGGAACCATGGTGATGGATGCCGGAGCTATCTCCTTCTTTATCTGGACGTTTAAAGAGAGAGAAAAAGTTTATGATATTATGGACCGCCTGGCCGGCCATCGGTTTACAGTTTCTCACTCCCGCATTGGAGGGGTTGCAAACGATATTACCGATGAAGCCATGGGCGCTATCAAAGAGTTTATTGAGACTTTTCCCAATGAACTCAAAGACTATCACAAGCTGCTCGACAGAAACCGGATCTTCATTGACCGGAACGAAGCTGTTGGTGTTTTGAAAACAGAAGATGCAATTCGTTTTGGAGCTACCGGACCGGTACTTCGTGCGACCGGTTTTGCGATGGACACCCGTAGATTCAATCCATATGCGCGCTATAGCGAGGTAGAATTTGAAGTTCCAACACGGCTTGAGGGTGATAACCTGGCGCGCTATTTTGTTAGAATGGAAGAGATGTCGGAAAGTATTCGCATCATACGTCAGTGCCTCGATAAACTTCCCAAAGGCCCGGTACGAACCGACAATGCAAAACAGGCTTACCCATCAAAAGATGAAGTGTACTATTCGATGGAAGGAATGATTCACGACTTCATGATGACCGATACCGGTATATGCCCACCCGAAGGAGCAGAGACTTACAGTGCCGTAGAATCACCGAAAGGTGAACTTGGCTACTACATTCAAAGTGATGGAACAGGCCATCCGTGGAGATTAAAAATTAATGCACCTTCTTTTACAAACCTGCAGATACTGGAAAATATGCTGGATGGTGAAATGCTTGCCGACACGGTAGTAATAATTGGTGGAATGGACCCGGTATTGGGAGAAGCAGATAAATAAGATTATGGAATACGAATTCACAAAAGAAGATTTAAAAGAAATTGAAAAGATTAAGGCGAAGTATCCTGAAGTAATGCCGGCTACGCTGCCGGTTCTCTGGGTTGCACAAAACCGGTTTGGCCATGTTGAGCCTGAAGTTCAGCGACTGGTTGCCAAGACTCTTGGCCTTCCCGAAGCGCACGTACATGGTGTGGCTACGTTCTACACGCAGTACTACAAGGAAAAAAAGGGTAAGTATGTACTTGATGTTTGTACCTGCCTGAGCTGTCAGCTTTGTGGCGGGTATGATATTCTGGAACACCTCGAAAAGACGCTGGGAATAAAAAAGGGCGAAACAACACAGGATGGCAAGTTTACCCTGAATGAAGTTGAGTGCCTGGGAGCCTGCGGGTATGCACCAATGCTTCAGATCACCAACGATAAGTACATCAATAATCTTACGGTCGAGAAGACAGATAAATTGATCGACATGCTTAAAAAGGATGAAGAGCCCGAGTACGAAGAAATTGAAATGCCGCTAAGAAAAGTTAAATAAGATATTATGAGCTCAGCAGACTGGAAAAATTATGAGCCGGTATTGATTCCCAATGTGAAGGATATTCACAAAATTGATGTCTATATCAAAAACGGCGGTTACTCTGCCCTTAAATCTGTATTGACAGACAAAAAGAAGTGGGCCGATTCAAAGAGTGTTGTTGATGAAGTGAAAGCCGCCAACATCAGAGGCCGCGGCGGTGCCGGTTTCAACGCAGGGTTAAAGTGGTCGTTCATGCCCCCTGCCGATGGTGGTCCGCGCTACCTTGCATGCAATGGAGATGAATCTGAACCGGGCACCTTCAAAGACCGGAAGATTTTTGAGTACAATCCCCATGTATTTATTGAAGGCGCGCTTATAGCAGCCTATGCCATGCAGATCACTGCCATCTACGTCTACATTCGCGGTGAATATCTGGCCTACATCAAGATGATGGAGAAAGCTATTCAGGATGCTTATGACAAGGGCATGATAGGAAAAAATATATTTGGTTCGGACTACAGCGTCGATTTTCATGTCACATACGGTGCCGGAGCCTACATCTGCGGTGAAGAAACCTCCATGCTCGAATCTCTTGAAGGTAAGCGCGGATACCCCCGTGTTAAGCCCCCTTTTCCTGCACAAAAGGGGTTGTGGGGACGTCCAACCACGATTAACAATATTGAGACCCTGGCTCATGTGCCAAGCGTGATTAACCGGGGTGCCAGCTGGTTTAGCAGTATTGGCGCCGAGAATCACCCGGGTCCAATACTTTATGGTATTTCAGGACATGTAAACCGCCCGGGAGTTTATGAGCTGCCTTCGGGAATACCCATTTTGGATTTGATTAATGACGTTGCCGGAGGCATGAAAAATGGCAAGAAATTGAAAGCCGTTATACCCGGCGGGTCATCAACCCCTGTACTCAGGGCCGATCAGCTTGAAGGAATTACTATGGACAGCGAGTCACTCAGAACCGCCGGAACCATGCTTGGAACTGCAGGGATGGTTGTGATGGACGAAGATACCGACATGGTAGATATGCTCTGGAGAATCACTCACTTTTACCATCACGAGTCGTGCGGGCAGTGTACTCCCTGCCGTGAAGGCACAGGATGGCTTGAAAAAATTATGCTGAAAATCAAAAACGGAAATGGCGAGGTGAAAGATCTTGACCTGCTTCTGGATATCACAACCCAAATGGAAGGCCGAACCATATGCGCCCTGGCTGATGCAGCCGCCTGGCCCGTTCGACATACCATTACCCGGTTTCGTGATGAGTTTGAGGCAAGGTGCAAGAAATCGGCGCACGCGGTAGTGTAGGATTTGATTGGTAATTTTTGATTTTTGATTGATGATTGTTGATTATTTTTATCAACATTCTCAATTAATCAAGATTATCATGAATAAAGATGAATTTATATTACGAACAAAAGTTTAGTTGAGTCAATATTGAAGGAAGCACATGGGCTGACTTCTGTCTTTGTGATTACAAGGATGAGTGCTCAAAAGAAATTATGATTATTGAACCCGGACGATGCAATTCAATAATCATCAATCAAAAATCTACAATCAATAACGATGCCTGAAGTATTTATAGACGGAAAACGATACGAATATGAAGGGGAGCAGCGTCTTCTCCAGTTTATCCAAGATCAGGGAATGGAGGTTCCGTTTTTCTGTTATCACCCCTCTATGACAGCTCCTGCAAATTGCCGTCAGTGTATGGTTAAGGTTGGTCAGCCGGTAAAAGACCGGGAAACCGGCGAGTATGAAAAAGATGAATCCGGTGAACGGGTAATCCGTTGGTTTCCAAAGCTTCAGACCTCATGCAACATCATGATTGCCGATGGCATGGTTGTAAAGACTCAGCAGACCGATGACCTTGTGAAACGGGCACAGAAAGATAATCTTGAACTTATCCTGATTAACCACCCTCTCGACTGTCCTATTTGTGACCAGGCCGGTGAGTGCCCTCTTCAAATTCAAACCTATAAATACGGACCTGAAGGCAGCCGTTTCGAAGTAAAGAAAGTTCACAAGCCAAAAAGAGTCCAGCTTGGCCCTCGTGTGGTACTCGATGCTGAGAGATGTATAAATTGCACCAGATGTACCCGTTTTACCGAGGAGATCAGTAAAACACATCAGCTGACCATTACCTCACGCGGTGATAAAAACTACCCCACCGCAGCTCCCGGCCGTGAGTTTGACGACCCATACTCACTGAATACCGTAGACCTTTGTCCCGTAGGTGCATTAACCTCGGCTGACTTCAGATTCAAGGCGCGTG
>SKRK01000053.1 GCA_007118525.1 Balneolaceae bacterium | reverse complement strand
ATGGTAAATAATAGCGGAAGTGATGGTGCCCCTGTGATTTACGAAGATCACCCGATTTACAACAACCTGATCGGCAGAATAGAGCATGTGTCTGAGATGGGTGCTCTTACAACTGATTTCACCTATCTTAAGCCGGGTTCACTACTTAAAGCCAACGGCGGCTTTATTATTATTGATGCTCTGCGTCTTCTAACCCAGCCTTTTGCATGGGATGGTTTGAAAAGAGCACTTTTGAGCAGAAAACTTAAGATTGAAGCCCCGGGTGAGATGTACGGGCTTCTTAGAACCGTTTCGCTTGAGCCGGCACCTATCGACCTCAATGTAAAAGTAATCCTGATTGGCAGCCGCCTGCTTTATTACTTGCTATGCGCTTATGATAAAGATTTCCAGAACTTATTCAAGGTTGAGGTGGATTTTGATGATGAAACGGACCGTAATCCGGAATCCCAAAAGATGTATGCTTACATGATTGCAAGCCTGCTTCATAAAAATAAATTGCTGCCAATGGAGAAGAGTGCCGTTGTAAGAGTGATTGAACACACATCCCGGATGGTAAGTGATAATGAGAAGCTCACTACTAAGACAAAGGATTTATTGAAGCTGCTGCAGGAGGCCGACTATTGGAGCCGCCAGACAGATGCCGAAGTAACGGGCATTGATGCAGTACAGAAAGCGATTGAGCAGAGCCGCTATCGCTCAGGGCGAATAAGGGATAAATATCAGGATCAGATTATCAGAAAATCTATATTTATTGATACGGAAGGATCAAAAACCGGCCAGGTTAATGGCCTTTCAGTGATTTCGCTGGGGAACTCGATATTTTCTCACCCAACACGGATAACCGCAAGGGTAAGGGTTGGAAAAGGTGAGGTAATCAATATCGAACGTGAAGTGGAGATGAGTGGTCCTATCCACTCGAAGGGTGTACTCATCCTTTCAGCTTTTCTCGGTGCACGATATGCCATGGAGAAGCCTCTTTCACTATCGGCTAGCCTCGTATTCGAACAGTCGTATGGAGGCGTTGAAGGCGACAGCGCATCCTCAACTGAGCTGTATGCGCTTCTCTCCGCAATTGGCGACATACCTGTCAAGCAGTCTATTGCCATTTCCGGTTCTGTAAATCAGCATGGTGAGATACAGCCCATTGGCGGTGTGAATGAAAAAATTGAAGGGTTTTTTGAGATCTGTGAAAAGCGCGGTTTACCCGGCGAACAGGGCGTTATGATTCCCGAAGCGAACATGAAAAACCTGATGTTAAAAGAGGAAGTGATTAAAGCCGTAAGTGAGGAGAAGTTCCATATTTATGCAATTCAATCGGTGGACCAGGGCATGGAGCTTCTAACCGGATTGGAGATGGGCGAGCGTGATGAAAAAGGAAACTACCCGAAAGGTTCTGTTAACTCGATGGTAGAAGATAAACTGGGGAGATTTGCTGACATTCAGCAGCATTATATCGGACGTACGAATCAGACAGGCGTTGAAATGAAAGGTAAATAGCCATGCAATTATCATCCATTGTAATTGCAATTGACACAATATCAGGCTCTCAGCCGGTAGTTCAAGCTGCTGCGGAATTGGCCTACAGTTCAGGTGCTGAACTTACGGCTATTTTTATTGAAGATGATGACTGGTTTAAAGCCAGCAGGCTAAGTTTTTCCTATCAAATCAGCAGTTTTTCCGGTGAGATGATTCCATTTGATGAAATGAAGATGATGGAACAGGCAAAAGCCCATAGTTCACTGCTTGAACGAATGGTTGTGAAGTACAGCAGCAAAATGAATATCAAGTACAAATACCACTCTGCCCGAGGTTCTGTAATCCGTGAATTGATGGGTGCAACTGAAGGTAAAGATCTGATCATCATCGGAAGAAACAGGCAACCGGACGGAAGCCGGGCCAAAATCGGAAGAACCGCCCGGCTTTTAGCCGAAAACTGCACAATTCCTGTATTGATTTGGAATAGCCGTTCAGACTGGCCTGAGAGAATCACCGGTATTGTCAAAACTTCCGGTTCAGGCGAAAAACAGAAGGTAATGGAGTGGACTTCCGGCCTGGCAAGATTTTTGAAGCGTAAAGCTGAATTAATACCGACGGAAAAATCTGATGACCTTCATCAGGACTTAGATGGAATAAATCCCGAGAAGTTGGGCCGTGACAAAAAACGACTATTGATTATGGAGCGTATTCGTGACAAAAAGGGGCTCTCTGATGTGGACCTGACCGGATTCCCCAACTCTGTTTTACTGTTGTAATAAGCGTTACTTAACGCTTATTCAGCTTCACATAATCACGTTTGGTATGGCCAACATACACCTGGCGCGGTCTGGAGATCGGCTCCCTGTTATCGCGCATCTCTTTCCACTGGGCTATCCAGCCCGGCAGCCTTCCCAGCGCAAACATCACGGTAAACATCTCTGTTGGAATGCCAATGGCACGATAGAGAGTGCCGGAATAGAAATCCACGTTTGGGTACAATTTGCGCTCTACAAAGTAGCTGTCGTTAAGGGCCACCTCTTCGAGGGATTTAGCGATTTCGAGAAGGGGATCATCGATTCCAAGTTCGTCAAGAAGCTCGTCGCTGACTTTTTTGATAATCTTGGCACGCGGATCAAAGTTTTTATACACCCTGTGTCCAAAACCCATTAAACGGAAATCACTATCCTTGTCCTTGGCTTTTTCCACCATCTTCTTAACATCGCCGCCCTGCGCCTGAATTTTTTCAAGCATCTCGATCACTTCCTGGTTGGCGCCGCCGTGCAGAGGCCCCCAAAGAGCACATACACCGGATGATATGGCCGCATAAAGACTAGAATGTGACGATCCAGCAATACGAACGGTTGAAGTGGAGCAGTTCTGCTCATGATCGGCGTGTAAAATCAGCAGTGTATTCAGGGCCTTTACCACCACCGGGTTAACCTCATACTCCTCTGTTGGAAGGGCGAACATCATGTGAAGAAAATTGGCACAGTAGCTCAGGCGGTTTTGAGGGTACATAATAGGGAATCCCTGAGATTTCCTGTACGACCACGCCGCTATGGTTGCGCTTTTTGCAATAAGGCGTTTAATGGTCAGATCTACTTTCTCAGGATCCAGGTTTGTATTGTGATCGTCAGGGTAGAAGGTAGACAGGGCACTGATCATGGAAGCCAGTATTCCCATCGGGTGTGCCTTTTCGGGATAGCCCTCATAGAACTTCTTCATATCTTCATGAATAAGGGTATGACGGGTTATGCCATTCGTGAAAGATTCCAGTTCATCTGCAGTTGGAAGGTCACCGTATATTAGCAGGTAGGCAACCTCAAGGAAAGAGGAGTGTTCAGCCAGCTGTTCAATAGGGTAACCCCGATACCTTAAAACACCCTTTTCACCATCCAGAAAAGTGATGGCACTGCGGGTAGCCCCGGTACTTTTATAACCGGTATCCGATGTTATGTAACCCGTGTCGTTGCGAAGATTGGTGATGTCAATGGCGAGTTCTCCTTCCGATCCTTCAATAATGTTAAGCTCATGTGTTACGTCTCCAATAATCAGTTTTGCGGATTTCATAATCGATATCTTAAATTGGTTGATATTCAGGTTACAATGTGGCAGACATTAAACATAAAATAGTAAATGTAGGATAAAGTCTCTCTTTTGAAGAAGATTCTGAAAGGGTTTTTAAAATTTTTTTAAAAGGTTTAGCTTCAGACAAAATTGGATAGTTCATAGTGTTGAATTACTTGATGGATGATACCTTATTGAGAAAATTGAGAATCTCTAAAGCAAGAGAAGTGGAAGACAATGAGATCAGGATTTTTGAAATAGTCTTCTCTTGAGGTACGGTGATTCGGTGATATATAGAGTTGAAAAAATCAAATTGCATCACTAAATCATCTCAACAAGGAAATTATCAGTAAGTGCATACCGGCAGGGTTTTATAGATCTGATATAGATTGAAATCCAATCGCAGTTAACTGTTGCATAAAAGTAGAAGCTGTCTAGTTAATTAGAAAAAAACCCGAAACCAATTAAGGTTTCAGGCTTGCTCTCTTTCTCTCTCTTAAACCGTCTTGTTTTTTTTAGTTTTAAAAATGGTCGAAGCCAACAGTTTCCTTACGACCGGATTACCGGTAGTCAAGTTGTAAGGGTTTGTTCTCAGCCTCACGTTTTAAAGTGAAACACCCCTAACTGCGGCTTCGATGTGAATAACATCACATTGTGTCATATTACGCACTATCACTATCCTGATGAACAGTATTCTAAACTGACTATTTAAATATGGTACCGGAGCACAATCATCAGATTCTTTGGTATAAGAAGCTGATGACGGCCGGCGGCAATTTCCCGGTTCTTGCAAAACTTCACCGTAGTTTTGTTTTACACTTGTGCTCTCAATCTCTTGTCTTCAATACGTCAACTGAACTGTCTATGAACATTATAAGTCATTGAAGTAAAGGCAATTGTAAGTGTTCGAACTATGGTCTTGTAGGAATTTCTTGAATCGAACGTGTGTGGAGCACAGAAGGTTTGAATGCCATTGAGCTTCTTACATATTTCGCTGCTTTTTTCATTGATTGTGGCTCAAACTCTTTTCAACCTTGCGCACAATTCTCCTCGACTGTTCCCTGTCGGTGTACGCAAAATCCTGAGAGGTATCGGTATCACCGCCAGCGCGTTTTGTAATAACCCTCAAAAAAAAACCCGAAACCTATTAAGGTTCCAGGCTTGCTCTCTCTTAACCTGTCTTGATTTTTTTAAGTTTTAAAATGGTCGAAGCCTGCAGTTTCCTTACGACCGGATTACCGGTGGTCAAGTTGTGAGGGTATGCTCTCAGCTTCACGTTTTAAAGTGAAACACCCCTAACTGCGGCTTCGGTGTGAATAACATCACATAATGTCATATTACGCACCATCACTATCCTGATTGCAGTATTTAAAACTGCCAATTTAAAAAATGGAACCGGAGCACAATCATAAGGTTCTTTGGTAGAAGAAGCTCATGACGGCCGGCGGAAATTTCCCGGTTCTTGTAAAACTTCACCGTAGTTCCGTTTTACATTTGTGCTCTCAATCTCTTGTCTTCAATACGTCAACTGAACTGTCTATAAACATTATAAGTCATTGAAGACAAAGTAATTGTAAGTTCTGGTACTAAGGTATTGTGGGGATTTCTTGAATCGAACATGTGGGGCTCAAAATGAGATTGAATGCCATTGACTTCTCAAATATTTCACTGCTTTTCCCAAGGCTTATGGCGTTAATCTTGTTCAATCTTCTGCACAATTCCCCTCACCTGGTTCCAATCGGTGTACACAAAATCCTGAGAGGTATCGGTATCACCGCCAGCGCGTTTTGTGATAACCCTCATTAAAAACCGTTTCATGAAATCATACTTTGTATAGAGTAGTGCTCCGGCAACCTGCTCTGTAAACAAGGGCTGCCAGCCGGTTTCGGTCAGAAAATCTTCTGTCTGTTGCCTGAGCTCTTTCCACGACTCCGGCTCATCTGCTGCTGCCGTTAAACTCACGGATAGAAACACACTCTTCATTCCATTCAGTGTTTCGCGATGCTCCAGAGTATAGTGCTTTAATGCGCTTTGGTACTTTCCTCCATGAATTGATCCGGAAATAATCACGGCATCATACTCGCCGGGTGCGGGCGGTGTTACCGTCGAATCAATCAGCGCAACTGAATGTCCCGCTTTTTCGGCTTCATCACGCAGGTATTCACAAATAGTTCTGGTGTGCCCTTCGGTAGTGGCATAGATGATCATTAGCTTCAT
>SKRK01000206.1 GCA_007118525.1 Balneolaceae bacterium | reverse complement strand
GACCATTTTTTCAAACTAAATTTCTAAGTCCTTGAACTATCCGTCTCTTTGTCAAACAAACGGATCCATTTTTAAGCAGACCTCAATATAAAAATCATTTGGTAAGTAAGTCAAGAGATTTGAAAAGAAAGATCAATTATTGAATTACCTTCAATTATAGATTTTGAGAGACAAAGAATTTACTCTAAACCCAAATCAAACCGTTCTCTCAGCTCCTGTACATAGATTCCTATTTCGTTTCTTATTTCAAACAGACGGCTGTGGAATTTTGAGTAGACAGCCTTCACAATGAATGGTTCTCTCTTCATGGTTTGTAGATAGTCGAGGGCCTCATTTGCGCTCGTCAGGGCTTTTTTTGTATAGGCAATGTTTCCGCCAAGTACATCCTGTTCAAATCCGAAAGAGTAGCCACCGGCAAGTTTTGCGGTGATTTTAAGAACACTGCTTACAAATTCGTGCACCTGCTTTGTTTGCAGGTTAGCGGGGATGGTTTCGGCCCATTTTAATACATCGACGGCAAAATTTCTTGCGTCTTTGTAGACAATCAGGTTTTCAATAGAGCCGTAATCGGAAAACGTAAAGTCTTCACTCAGTTCCTTCCACTCTTCCCCGTAATCGAAGTCATCATCGTCATCATCATCAGAAAATGGAAAGTTGTCGTCCTGGAAAAAGAAATCATCGTCATCCCACTCATCGTCATCATCCTCCCAATCATCTTCATCTTCAGGGAAGTATGCCTCATCGAGTAGAAGCTCCTCTTCGATAAACGCTTCAACAGCATCCAGTTCATCTAAACTCTCCTCCAGAAGAATAACCCAACGCGGGGTATTTCCCTTCGGATCAGAAGTGATGAATCGCCGAAGTTGTTCGCTCCGTTTTTCGATCTCGTTCAGGTGTGACTCCCATTGATGTTCATTCCAGATGGGGCCGTCATCAAAATCGTCAAAGCTCATGCAGTGATGTGCTAATGGAATTATAGGTTATGATATTTAAACAAAAGTTGCGTTCAAATACAAGTCAAAAATACAGCTTTTGTCAATAAAAATCTCTCATCAAAGAGTAGAATCTTCAAATGAAAAGAGATTAAATAAATGCCGTTTAGTTGCCCTTAAACGCTTCCGCATGCCCTGAAGTATCTCTTTAAACAAAAATCATAAAAACAGGCACCACGAAAAACCCCAATAATGGTGTGTGTTTAGAGCTTTTCCAGCACCCGAATGATTACCTTTGTCATTTTCGGTTCAGCCATTGCGGCCGCCTCGAGTATATCTTCCATAATTACGGGTTGAAGGGAGTCAGGAAAGCACTCATCGGTAACTGCAGATATTCCAAGCACTTCCATACCCATGTGTACGGCTGAAATAACTTCAGGTACCGTACTCATCCCAACAACATCGGCCCCGATAAGGCGCAAATAGCGATATTCAGACTTGGTTTCAAGCATGGGGCCGCTGATCGACACATATACGCCCTGATGCATGTGAATGGCTTCCTCAAGAGCAACGGTCTGGGCAATATCAATAAGCCTTTCGGTGTAGGGCTCGCTCATGTCAGGAAAACGGGGGCCCAACTCATCATCGTTAGGCCCAATAAGTGGATTGTCTCCCAATAGGTTAATATGGTCGCAAATGAGCATGATATCCCCTCGCCTGTAATTGGGATTCATCCCTCCGCAGGCGTTACTGACAATCAGGGTCATGGCACCGTTTGCCTTGAGAACCCGAACAGGGAAAGCAATTTGCTGCATGGTATACCCTTCGTAGTAGTGAAAACGCCCCTGCATGGCAACCACCTCTTTACCGCCCAGCCAACCGAACAGCAGTTTACCGGCGTGGCTCTCAACAGTTGAAACGGGGAAGTGGGGGATCTGGTCGTAAGAAATTTCAGTTTCTATATCCATCTCTTCAGCAAGCTGCCCCAAACCGGTACCCAGGATAAGTAAGTATTCCGGGCGCATATCCGTTTTGGACTGAATAAAGTTTAGAGCTTCATTTCGCTGATCACGAAAGGTTTCTACGGATTCAAATGTCATGGAAAAAAGTGAGTGGTTAATCGAGTTCGTCTAATATATCGTCAAGACTTTGAGGACTGGGCTGCTTGTTCTCTTCCCGATATTCATCAGACATGCTTTTTCGCTGTGTCAGGCTTCTTGAGTAACGACTTTCACTCTCTTCGCCAATCTCTTTGGGAAGAGAAAAAAGGGAGGCTTCATCTTTGCTGAAATGGTGCAGAGATTCCTGTGCAATTTCAAGGTAGGATTTTATGCCACCAATAATTTCTTCACGCCTGTCGAGTAACCTAAGGATGCTTTGACGAATCTGCTGCCGCTGCTGGCTGGCTTCACGAACAATAGAATCAGCTTCAATTTCTGCTTTTTCAATCACGTTGAGAGCCTCTTTTTTGGCACCGGATAATTTTTGTTCAGCACTGTCTTTTGCTGTCTGAAGAGTTTCATGAAGAGCTTCTTCCACTCTTTCATAATGCCTCAGTTTATCATCCATTTTATCAATCTGCGCTTCGAGCTCACGCATTTTACCAACCATATGCTCCCATTCACTAGCTATGAGATTAAGGTATGCCTGCACTTCTGTTACATCGTAACCCCGAAGTGACTTTTCAAATTGCTGCTGTTTAATTTCAAGTGCTGTCAGTTTCATGGGGGTAAAGATAACTTTAATTGAATTAACTTATTGGTTTAACATGTTTCTGAGTTTACCACTCTCTTTTTGTTCCTCAGATTCCCGCTGATGTTCAATTTCTATTTCAATAGAGCTTTTCTGTTCCGGTTTTTTTTCTCCCGTTTTTTTTGAGGAGACACTCCTTCCGGGTTTCTGTTCAGCAACGATCTCCTCAAGATTGGATAGTCGCCGGTCGGTCTTCTCTTTGAACTCGCGAAGAGCAGCTAAAAATTCTTTGTTTTCAGAAAGATTTCCTGATTTACGTTTAATTGCAGTTTTGATAATACTGCCCACGATACCCAGAAAAACGATTGTAACTATACTTCCAAATACAATTGCAACTACTAGAAAATCTCCATCAGCCATAACTAGTTACCTTTAGATTTTGCCATTTTGGCTACATTTTTTTCATTTTCCTTTTTGAGGTCATCCATATCATCAATTTCAATTCTTTCATGAGCCTCGTTGCCGCTCCTAAACTCTGAGGGTTCGCTTGCGGCTATTGCTTCCAGATTTTCAATCCGTTTTTTCATCTGGAGTGTAAGCTTTCTCAGCTCTTCAACCTCTTCATCCACTCGGCTGTTGGTAGCCTGCCATTTTAACTTATTTTTCTGGTAATCGATAAGATAGCCACCGATAATGATAACAAGCGGTATTAAAATCCAAATGATACCAGACATAGACCTTTATTTATGGATTGAATATTAAAATAGCAAATTTGTGGAATTCTGCATCATTATAACGAGACAATAATTTAATAGTTGCGTTCTCCAAAAAGTGCTGTCCCAATGCGCAGCATGGTAGACCCCTCCTCAATGGCAACCTCCAGATCATTCGTCATTCCCATTGAAAGATGCTGCAGATCAACAGACCCTTTCTCCAGATGCCGATGCTCTTCTCTTAATTTACAGAGAAGTTTAAATTCAGGTCGGACGGTTTCGGGGTCGTCAGCAAATGTTGCCATACCCATTAAGCCCTTCACTTTTGTGTATTTCAAATTCTGGGCATATTTGAGAATACCCTCCAGTTGTTCCGGCTCGCAGCCACTCTTCTGGCCCTCGCCGCTAATGTTGACCTGAATCAAAACATTAATCGTTCGTTCAAACTCTGAGGCTCTTTTTTCAACTTCTTTTAAGGCTTTCTTTTTGTGAATGGATTGAATCCAATTAACCCGGGAGGCCATATATTTTATCTTGTTTGTCTGCAGGTTTCCAATAAAATGCCAAACTGCAACGGGATTGGTAATAGATTCCATTCTGTCTTGGAGCGCCTGAGCCCTGTTCTCTCCAAAATGAACCTGGCCCGCTTTAATCAGCTCCAATACATCGGTATCCGGTTTGGTTTTGCTTACGGCAATTAACACAATCTCATCCGGATCGCGGTTAGCGACACTACAGGCCGCTGAAATTCGTTCTTTAAGGTTTTTGTATCTGTCTTCTATAGTACTCATGTATGGTTGTCTCTTTACTTTTTTTATATCAAATTCAGAAATAAACTAGTCCTAACTTCCGAATAGTTATAGCAATAACAAATTTAGTGAGAAAAATGTTTTTTAATGGATAGAAAATAATCGTATTTTTCATGTCTGTGAAAAAGATTATGATACACCAGCGAACTTCCTTTACATGGGTAAACGCGGGCCTTACCTGCCAGGTTCAGAGAAAAGCACATCCAAAAACCGGAGGTAGACAGACTTGAATACTCAGGTACGTCATATAACAAACTTTATACATCAATGGGCTCCTCCCGGTATAAAGATGAGTTATGATAATGTAGGCCTTCTGGTTGGAGATCCTTCAGCTCCGGTTTCCAGAATTTTAGTTTGTCTCGACGTTACAGAGGCTATTGTTGATGAGGCAATGCAGAAAAAATGTGAACTCATCGTATCTCACCACCCGCTTATCTTCAAAAAGATATCGACCATTAACCCCACAAATGAACAGGGACGAATCATCTATAAAATGATTCGAAATAATATTGCTCTTTTAACGGCTCATACCAATCTGGATGCTGCACTTGACGGTGTCTCTTTTGTGCTGGCAAACAACCTGGGCCTCGATGATTTACAGTTTCTCGAAAAGAATTACAATATCAGTCGTAAAATCTCTCTTACAACCAATGTGGAGGATACCGAAGCGGTATTGAAGATGCTCAACTACTACTCTGCAGAAGAAGCTCACTACTATGAAGTGGGTGGACGAAAGGATGGCCAAAAGTGCTTTGAGGCAATTATTGACAGGCATAACGTTGACCTTCTTAGAAGCGCACTTGAAAAAGAGGGCTTGCTGAAGAGAGGAAGTTTTCAGGAAGTAGAGATGAGCACATCAACCAATAATTTTGGTATGGGAGTTGTGGGTTACTACCCGGATAATGGAATTGCTAAAGATGAGTTTTTACACCTGGTGTGCCGCGCACTTGATGTTCCATCCGTGCGCTTTTCAGGTAATGCAGAGCGAATAAGAAAGGTTGCGGTTTGTGGCGGAGCCGGTGTCTTTTTGAAAGAGGCTGCCATAAAATCAGGAGCCGATGCCTTTGTAACGGCCGATATTAAATACCACGACTATTTTACTGAGGGTAAAAACTTTTTACTTGTTGATGCCGGCCACTATGAGAGTGAGTTCCCGGTAGTTGAAGCCATCCGCAAAGAGCTTTCAGAAGCATTTGAAGTTGTATCGGTTGAAGCCACTGAAAATGTGACCAACCCAATGAATATTTATGTAACCGATTTCGAAAATAAAAACATCTAAATACCCGAATAACCACCATGCAAGAGGTACTCCAACAACTCGCAAATTTGCAATATATCGACAGTCGAATTGATGAAATAAAACAGCTTCGGGGAGATCTTCCCGAAGAAGTTCTCGATATTGAAACAAACATCAATCGTTTTAAAGCTAAAGTATCTCAACTTGAAGAGGAAGAAGATAACCTGAAGGCTGAGAAGAAGAAGCTGGAACTGGATATTGAAACTTCATTGGATAAAACCAAGAAGTATGAAGAGCAGCAGCTAACCGTTCGCAACAATCGTGAATATGATGCGCTCACAAAAGAGATCGAAGCTCAAAAACAGTTTGTTGAAAACGCAATTTCAAGAATTGACGAGATAGGCAAACGGCTCGAAGAAGTTGAGAAAGAGCTTGAAATAAACAGGGAAAAACTTGCGGAAACGGAAGAGCTTCATAAGGATAAAAAAACCAATCTCAATAAAGTAATTAAAAGTACCCAGAAGGAAGAAGATAAACTTCTGGAGAAAAGGGAAGAGATGGAAAAAGAGCTGGATGACAGGTATGTTCGCAGTTATAACCGCCTTCGAAATGGATTAAACAATGGAATAGCTGTTGTACCAATGGAAAGAGGCGCTGCGCTGGGAATGGCCCTGCCACCACAGATACAGGTTGAAGTTCGGCGTAAAAATAAAGTAATAATCGACGAGCACAGCGGACGAATTGTAGTAGACCCTTCTTTTTTTGAAGATGCAAGGAAACAGCTTAAGCTGTAAAAAAGATATAACCGACTATAAACTTTTTACGCATACAAAAGCGTTTTATTAAAAAGTGTAAGGTTTCCGGGTAATCGCTTTCCGAAATATCGGAAGGAGGAAAGTCCGAACACCAACGAGAACTGTGCTTCCTAACAGGAAGGTCTTCCCGAATTTTCGGGGGGAACAGATAGTGCCACAGAAAACAGACTTCCTTTTGAAGTGGAGAGGGACGGGGAGACCCTCCTTCGCTGAAGCTTTGGAGGGTAAAGGTGAAAAGGTGAGGTAAGAGCTCACCGTCCCGGCTGGTGACAGGCGGGTGCATGGTAAACCTCACAGGGTGCAAGTTCACGCAGATTGTGCGCCTCTCGTCGCTATACAATCGGGTGGAACGCTCAGATCTTTCGGGTGACCGAAAGGCCAGATAAATGATTACCGCTCTGCCCCGACCTCGGTCGGGAACGGGTTACAGAATTCGGCTTACAGGAAACTTTACAACTTTTAAGGCCATTTAGGTATATACCTGGTGGCCTTTTTTGTTATTGGATTAAAAAAAGTTGATTTTAGAAAGCAGGAAATATTTAATAACAAAAACACGTTGTAAGTACAGATTACTTATAACAATGAAAACAAATAGATAGCAATTTAATGAAAGTATTTAAGATTTTAAGCGTGGCACTGATTGCCACAATTTTTGGAGCGGGTGCACTTTTTGCGCAGGTACAACAACAAGCGCCTCAAATGCCTGACTTTCCAACATCGGCCGATGTGAGTGATGATGAAGTTGAGAAATTAGTTAACGCAATTCTCGATCTAGGCCCGGTTCAGGAGAAAACTCAAGAGAGAATGGCCGAAGTAGTAGAAGCTGAAGATCTCTCTTTCGACCGATTTCAGCAGCTGATGAGTGCTATGCAGAACCCGCAAATGGCCGATCAGGTAGATGTATCTGATGAAGAGATGGTTATTTTGCAGAACATTCAGCCTAAACTAATGGAGATTCAGGGCGACGCAGAAACCGAGATGATTTCTAAAATAGAAGAGAACGGACTAACTGCCGAACGATATCAGTTAATCATTATGGGTGCACAGCAAGATCCTGAGCTTCTTGCCAGGGTTGAAACTATGCTGGATGAAAAGGAAGAAAACTAATTGATTAGGTAGCACTCTTTTCAAGTTTTTATAAAGGCTGTCTCTGTTTCAGGGCAGCCTTTTTTTATGACAGGATTTTGGTTCGTTAAAGGTTAATGTTGTAGTTGCCTTTAATTTTACGATCGATTTCCCGCTTAACATCCTTCTCTTTAATATCCTCTCTTTTATCATACTGTTTCTTACCTCTTGCAAGCCCCAGCAGTATTTTTACATAGCCCCTCTTGAAGTAGAGCTTTAGCGGAACAAGAGTAAAACCCTTTTGATTCATGCTTTTGTCTATCTCACGAATCTCTTTCCGCTTAAGAAGCAATTTGCGATCGCGGCGTTCGTCGTGGTTTTGATACGAACCAAACTCATATGGTTTGATGTACATGTTCTTCAACCAAACCTCTCCCCTGTTCAGATACGCAAAGGCTTCATTCAAGCTGGCTTTCCCGGCACGAATTGACTTTACCTCAGTTCCCTTCAGAGCAATGCCGGCTTCATATGTATCATCAATATGAAAGTCATGGCGTGCCTTTCGATTCTCTATTTTGGGCGGCGCGTTTTTTTTATCACTTTTTTTTGTTGCCAAGGAGATTCATTAAATGGAAATTGGATCCCGAAAAATCAGGGATCAGATACTTTTAAAAAATGTGAGGTGTACAATTCTCAAAGTTAATAATTAAATCCAACTTCACGAAGACCTTCGAGCACTTCCGGTTCGGGCTCACGGTTTGGAATGGTTGAATAGATGGCCATGATCTGTTCAATTTGCTCGCGGGCGACAGAGTTGTCAGAATTCAGTTTCAGCACTTCCGTAAATTGAACAAGCGCGTTATTCATCCGGGAACGCATCTCTGATTGATCAAATGTGTTCATACTGTGCAGGCCATAATTAAGGTGTGTTTTTTCAAGCAGCACCCTGGTTTCGGGATTTTCACGATCTTCATTTTCAAGTAAGTTCAGCGCCGTTTCGTATTGATTGTTATCAATCAGGCGGTCAATTTGCTCAGAAAGAGAAAGATTTTCGTCGATATATTCACTATCTGATTGGCTGCAGGCAGATATTGTTAATGTGAGGATAAGTAATACAGGGATAAGTTTTAACATAAATTGAGATGTTTAATCAGTTAAAAAAATAAATTGGTGTTGGGCTGATACAAAGTACAAATACGGCCATACTGACCCACCCCAGGCGTCTTCGGCCTGGTGATAAAGGCTCTTCATAGATAACCGGCGGATGCTCCATCTTAACAAAATAAACAAGAAAGAAACTCCAGAATGTCCAGATTAATGAACCGGATTGCGTGAATGATCCAATTCCAAAATAGAGATAGCCTACAGAGGCAATTAATGAAAGCGCCCATACAGGAGCAATCCACGTGTGCTCACTGTAGAATCCTTTTCGCAACAGAAGAAATAGAACCAGCGCCCATATAAGAATGGAACTGTATTCAAATCCGGGTATCCATTCAGAGAAACTCACAAAGAGAAAGGGTATTGCCTCTACCCCCGCAAGAGCTGTTAAAGATCCAAAAACGACACGAGCAATTTTGCGGTGTTTCTTATAGCCAACCAAAGAGTACACAATATGGCCTCCATCGAGCTGCCCGATAGGTGTCAGGTTCAGTGCAGTAAAAAAGAGCCCCAGCCAACCCGCAAAAAGAAAAGGGTAGTGATACATTTCATACATAGGGGGTACATTTTCGAAAAAGCTTGCCAGAAAAGAGTAGAGAAGCGTATTGCCGAGCATTATGATGACGCTGTCTTCTGAAGCCGGTACCGGAGGTGTTTCGGGGAAAGTTCCGGTGTTTTCTATATACTCAATTACCTCCTCATGCCCGCTGAAGTTTTCAATAAAAGAGGGGTCAGGGAGTGTGAAAAAGCCGTATAGAAGAATGACAAGAGAGACAATAAATCCCGCAATTGGCCCTGCCAAGCCTATGTCGAACAGTTTTTTTGTATTGTGAATTTGTTCTTCTATCCGAATTACAGCTCCCATTGTTCCAATGCCAACCGGTATTGGAATAAAATATGGCAGGGAAACTTTTACTTTGTGGTATACGGCCGCAAAATAGTGCCCAAACTCATGGAATCCCAGAAAGGCGAGCAACAGGGCTGCAAAAAGAGCCCCCTGGGGCCACATTTCCAGATAAGAATCTACATTTGCATCCTGGCCCACCCAAAATATTCCAACCAGCGTTACGGATATAAACGTTGCCACAAAAAGCAGTGTATGCTTGGTTATAGTCCAGGCACCGGGTTTGTTTTTGGGTTGTTGAACCGGAACAATTTGATCCTCGTCCGGAATGTTAGATTGGGGAAATGGCAAGATTAATGATATTAGTTTTGATGATACATTTACAGATGATGAACGTCATCAAATAAACCTTTTTGTTCAGTATTTAATTCTTTGATCTGAGCACAGGCAATGTCATGCAGCGAGCGCCACCACGGCCCCGGCACAATTCATGCCCCTGAAAGCTAATGGCAATCTTGCCCTCTTTGGTATGGTCAAATTTGTTGCCGGCGAATTGTTCGATGAATGAATATTGATCCATGAGTTTATATCCGTGGTCGGCAAGTGTTTCAAATGTTCGCGTATTTCGTTCATACCCTACAATAACACCGGGAGCCAGGGCAAAAACATTGGCCCCGTCGGTCCACTGCTCACGATATTGGTCTATGAGTTCTTTACCTCCACATTGTATAAATGTGAAAGAATTCCCGGTAACTTCTTCAAGTGCGCTTTTAAGTGAACTGCATCTTCTCGACTGTACATGATCGCTATCACTGCCGGCAAACAGGTGTACTACATTATCAGTCTGCTCTTCGATTGCCGGTGGAAATACTACACATTCGTTCTCATCGGCAAATGTAAAAATAGTGTCGAGATGCATAGAAGAGCGTTTTTTTGGAATGTCTACAGCCAGTACATGTTCTACACCATGCTGTAAAAGCTGTTCGGCTACATTCATTAAACCGCTGAAGGAGGTTCGTTCACTCATGCCAATCAGAACCAGCTTCTCGGAAGCTACCAATACGTCTCCTCCTTCAATAGACTGGTTCCCGCTTATATTAATCACATTACTCCTCACCTGGTCAAACAGAGGGTGATGCTTTACAATCATATCCATAAGAAGAAATTCCCTGGCACGTGCTTTTTTTGCCGCTCTTGAGAGGATAACCCATTCTCCGGTAACAGCCGCGAGGTCGCGCGTAAAAAGAAGGTTTGGAGCAGGATGTATGTTAAACTTTCTCTGGGGGGGTATGGATCCCTCGATCACAAACTTTAGTAGCATGTCGGGATTAAGCTTTATCAGATCACGCTTTATGGTATGAATGTTTTCATACGGAAGCTCCTTGATCATCAGCTCAATAAACCAGGACCTAACATCCTCACTTTGGAAGCAGGAACGGGCCAAATCGAGAATTTCAATAACCTCTCCATCCTCAGGCATAGCCGCCCGAAACAGGTTGAGCATATCGAGATGCTCTTTCTTAGCATCGCTTTCAAAAATAATATCATCAAACAGAAGCTCTTCCTTAATGTTAGGATTTACAAGGGATACTTCACTGCCCGGGGTATGAACGATCACCTTTTTGAGTTGGTTTGTTTCTGAAGTTATGCCGACTTTCATAAATAAATTTTAGTTGAATATTTGATCTTGAAGATACGAAATTCAAAGCGATCGAAGAGAACTGATTTAAGACTGAAAATCAGTTCATTAACCATTCTGATAAAAGAAGTGTATCTTTATTAGTGTTGTTGCTTCACAGTATGTGTGCTGAAAAGCAACTGAAAATAAGGTTTTGGAAATAGCTTTCTATGACGTCAAAAAATGAGATAGAATCACTTATTTATCTGCTAGACGATCCCGACCCCCAGGTTCAGCTTGGGGTGAAAAGAAGGTTCGAGGAGCTGGGAGAAAATGCTGTGCCACTGCTGGATCAGTTCAAGAGTGAATCGGTTCATGATATAGAGCGGGATACCATTAATGAGATCATCTACAACATTACTGTAGGTACATTAATGGAGGAGTTTTCAGACCTTGTTCAGGTTGGAGTAGATGAAAGCAGGCAGCTCGAAAAGGCCATATTTTTGTTATCCCGTTTTGGAAACCCAACCATTCGCACAGAAGAGTATTCACGAAAGCTGGATCAGCTGGCAAAACAGATTGGACCGGAGATCGCTTATACCCCCTCTATGAAGGAGAAGATGCATATCCTGCTCAACTATGTATTCAGAGAGCTGCGGTTCAGGGGAGATTCTAAAGACTATCACAACCCTGACAACGCATTTCTAGACAGGGTTATTGATCGCCGAAAAGGGTTGCCAATTATGCTGAGCCTTATCGTGATATTTATCGCCAGAAGGCTGAACCTGCCGTTTTATGGGGTTAATATGCCGATTCACTTTATGTTGATGTTTAAAACACACGACCGCGAGATATTGATTGATCCCTTCGACGGGGGGACCATTGTTTCTTACGATCAGTGCCACTATTTCCTGAAAAAGAATGGAATAAAACCCCGTCCGGATCATCTGCAAAAAGGCGACGAGCTGGAAATCCTTGCACGCTGTATCAGAAACCTGGTTAACAGCTACGAAAAGTCTAACCAATTGAAGAAAGTGAAAGATCTGCGCGATCTTCTTAGTTTGATAGAGCTGAAGGGTTAATGATTTAATTCAAAATAAGACTCTTCAAATTTAAACCTGAAGGGATCGAGTTGACTGGCAAGCGTATAGAAAGATTTCGCTTCATCTTCTTCTCCATTCTGCCTGTAAAGATCACCGGCAAGGTGTAGCAGGTCGGGGCTGGCAGGATATTTATCCAGCATCTTAGTAAGCAGGGGAGCCGCTTTTGCGTTCTCTTTATCAGCTACCAGAATTTTCAACCTGTAGAGATCAAAAACCGGATGAGATTCGCCTGCTTTTTCAAGATAGTGCATACATCGCGAATAGATATTCTTGTTAAAGTAGTACTGAACAAACAAGATGATGAGCGCCGGTGTAAGCTCCAGATTGTTCAGCCGGTCTTCGAGAGTTCGAAGCAGCTCCCTCTCATCGGCTATAAGCAGGGTAGATACAATGGTTATTAGGTCCTCTTCGTCCCATTTTGTTCTTAGGATCTCAGTTCTAACTTCATCAGAAAGGTAATTTT
Source organism: Balneolaceae bacterium (assembly GCA_007118525.1). Lineage (GTDB taxonomy): Bacteria > Bacteroidota > Rhodothermia > Balneolales > Balneolaceae > Rhodohalobacter. The sequence goes on along the minus strand of SKRK01000206.1, from coordinate 6,044 downwards.
GCACCACATCAACCCACTCCGGATCCGGATTCATCGGATCGTCGGGTGCACCAAGTTTAATAAATCGATCGGGATGAGTCCCCTGTTTAGGTAATTGATATTGTGGCGCAGGAGCCCATTTTTTATAATATTTATTCCGATTGGCCCATTTTAATTCAGGCACCATCTGTATACCCATCATCTGAAGTGTAGAGCCTTCGTGATGGAAGGCATTGGCATTAGTCACGGCAAGCATCTTGCCTCCCTCCTCCTCAATTTGCCGGCAAAAATCTTCCATTTCAAAATGGCACATTCTGAAAGTCTCATCAAACCGGAGTTTCAGGCTCTGCGGAACCATAAAACAGCAGCTTTCAGCATTTCTTATCTCAACATATTTTGTTGTATTCTCATCCAGTTTTTGCTGGCCCGGATCAATAACGTGATCAAGTACAGGAGCCGTTAGCATCACTCCGTCATGCTTATCAAATGCTTCTATTAGAGCCTGAATGCTCCCATCCTCCAGTAAAGTATCGTTGTGAAGCACGAGTATATAGTTACCCTTTGCCCGGTTCAGCCCCTGGTTAACAGAAGCCCCAAAACCCATATTGACCGTATTGGTAATTACCTGAAGGTTCAGAAACCCATTTGCACGCAACTGTTCCAGATAGTCGAAGGTATCGTCGATGCTGGCATTATCAATTACGATCAGCTCGGTGGTATTTTCATCTGCAACCTCTTCTAAGCGAATTAAAGCAGATTCAAGAAGTGGTTTTCCTGCACCTGTAGTGGGCATAACAACAGATAAAAAGATTTCATGCTCAGCTGCAGTTTCCAACACATCTTCCTCCTCTTCTATTTTATCCATAAAAAGAGGAGCCGGCGGCGGCTCAGGCAGCTTTTCGGGCTCGGTTTTCTGTTCGATTCTCTGTTCGGCTCTCTGTTTTTGAATCTGATGTTTAAATTCAGCTGCCTCCACATGCCTGCGGAGTTTTTCGAGTGACGTAATCTTAATCAGGTTTGCCTCATGGTGGCCGGGATACTTTCTAAGATATTTCGAAATCAGTTCCAGTGATCTGTTTGCATCACCAATTGTTAAATATTGGCGTGCTTCAACCAATAACTGGTCTTCACCTCCATGCCCATCATCATCGGTAACCGGTTCAGCTAGCCTGCTCAACAGCTGTTTTCTCTCTTCTGGCTTAAGATCAAGCCTGAGCATGGAGTGCAGGATTTCTCTTGTGTCTTTCTGATCAGCAAAAATGGATTGATGATCAGATACAACAAAGAAGGGATCGGTTTGATGCCAGGCATGATCCTTATAGAGCCTTAAAGCCAACTCAGCACCATGCAGCTCATTTAAAAAAGGATTGAAGAAAAAGCGCTCTGAATGTATGATATTACGGTTCCAAACAAGACAGCTGTCGTCGGGCAGATTTCCATCTTCAGCAAACCTCACCCAGCTTGGATAGTCACCGGGGAGGGAGTAATCAAGTGTCCAAAATGCTGTGGGATCAGATTTGAACCGGCGAATAAAGTCAACCATCAAAGGAACACTGAGCCGTTCAGCCCTAAGGGGTGTCCAAACCAGTGATCCGGTTGCCTGTACAAGGCCCTCATTTAAACAGGCTCCCCTTCCAATCTTTTTTTCGTGCTCAAATAGGTAAACCTGGTCACCCGAAGCTTCTTTCAGTGAGCGATGTATCTGTTCTGCCGTTTCCGTTTCGGCCGCATCGTTTATCACAATCAATTCAATGCCTGGATGAGTTACACGCAACAGGGTTATTAGAAGCGATTCAAAGTGAACCTTCTCTGTGTGTGTGGTAAGAATAATGGAAAGCTGAACGGAGCCTGGCATAGTGGTTTATGTTTTCATCAAATATACAAGATGCTGAGCGCGGAAAAAAAAGATCAATTCATGTTTAACTAATAAAAAAAATATTGAAACAGATGGGTGCTTACTTACTCTTTAATAACTGATATGAATACGTAAATAAACTAAAGCCTTGATTTTAAAAGGAACTATATTTTGACAGTCTGAACCGGTTAAAAAAAACAAATGAAACTAAAAAATCCAGAAAGGTTTCATAAGGGTAAGTTCTATATTTATTCAGTTTTCATTAACCTGTGCAGATACTTTAAATAATTGGTGAAAGACATGAAAAACATTAGTGTAATCCTCCTTATATCAGTAATGCTTATCTCCTGCGCCTCCTCGCAGAGGATGCTGCAAAAAGGTCAGTATGATCGGGCAATAGACCGGTCGACCGAGAAGCTGATGAAAAAGCCCAATAACTCAAAAGAACTGGGAGTACTTCAGGAGGCATATGAGCTTGCTAATATGTTTGACCGCGAAAGAATTGAATATCTTGAATTGGAAGGCCGAGATGAAAGCTGGATTGAAATTTACCAGCTTTATGAGCAGCTTAATTATCGGCAAAACAAGGTTCGAAGGCTGCCAACTCAGGTCAGGAGCCAGTTTACTTTCTATAATTATGATCAGGATATTGTTGAGTCTAAATCGGCCGCTGCAGAAATCTCTTACAAACGTGGTCTGGATTTCATGCAAAAAGGTGACAAAGTGAGTGCCCGACAGGCATATTATGAGTTTGACAGGGCTTCACGAATATTTCCGGGTTATCAGGATGTGGATCAAAAAATGGCCATTACTCACCAAATGGGTCTGAATCACGCTCTGTTTCTGGTAGAGAATAATTCCGGAATGGTTTTACCTGAATATTTTGATACTGAACTGAAAAAAGTGACGCTCAGAGAGTTGAATACACGATGGCTCAGTTTTGATACTCAAGAGAATTCAAATATTGACTACGACTATTTCCTGGTCTTAAATATAACCGATATAGCCTATTCACCGGAAACCATTGAACGCCGAATCTATACAGAATCGAAGGAAATACAGGATGGGCTTCGCTATGAGATGGATAATAATGGAAATGTTAAAAAAGATTCGCTTGGCAACGATATTCGTGTTCCCAATTTGGTAAACGTAACGGCAGAAATTACCGAGGCCAAACAGTTAAAGTCGGCATTCGTTGGCGGATCACTTGATATATTTGATTTAACCACCGACCAGCTTGTTCGAACGGAGAACATTTCAGTTGAGGCTGTATTTCAACATCTTTCCGGGTCATTCACCGGAAATAAAGAGGCCTTGTCTAACGATAGCGCCAGGATTGTTGGAGGGCGTGAAGTTCCGTTTCCATCTAATGAAAACATGCTGATGGATTCAGCTCAACTTCTAAAAGAGCGCTCCAAGACAATCGTTTCGAGAAACCGGCGTCTACTGGAGAATTGAAATACTCCCGGCCATTTCGGTCAACAATGGTCTATGGGACAAGCTGTATTGCAATAGCAGAACAGCTGAGATTTACTAACTGTAGTCACTCTTTAATTTTTAAGGTGTCGAGTTCGTATTCAATCAATAGGGAATCGGGCAGATCCAGTTCTTCCAAATCGTCTGAATCGGGAGTTGTAAGTGTATCAGAAGATTCGTCAATTTGATCTAAAAGATTATTCAGCAAGAATTCCGCTTCGAGCAAAAGAGGATCAATGTCGTCTGCCATGTCGGGTAAGTCTTCTTCCGCTTCAGGCAGATAAGCTATCCCGCTTAATTGGGTCATCTGGCGTAAAATCCAGCGGCTTCTCTCTTCAGCAAAAGGGGATGGAGGATTAACCCTCATTCGCTTAGGGCTGGGCAGCACGGCGGCCAGCCTGGCCGACATCTCAGGTTCAAGTTGGTTAGGATTCAGGCCGAAAAACGAGTCGGAAGCTTTACCAATCCCATAAATTCCGGGTCCGAATTCAGCTATATTGAGATAGACCTCAAGAATTCTCTCCTTGGTCCAAAAGAGTTCGATCAGAATGGTAATACCCATCTCCAGGCCCTTTCGAAAAAATGAGTGAGCCGGCCAGAGGTACAGATTTTTTGCCACCTGTTGCGATATCGTACTGGCTCCCCTGCTTCTTTCACCTGTTTGACGCTGTTGCCAGGCTTCGCGAATCGATTCCATATCAAAGCCGCGATGCTCCCAAAAAAGCTGATCTTCGGAGGCCACAACGGCCCATTTAAGGTGTTCGGGCAGTTTGTCTGCCTCTACCCACATGTCCCGAAGGTTGTAGCGCTCAGTTTCAAGTTCTGTCCAGTTTTCCTGCAGGGTAAAGCTGGTGGCTGATGGATTTACCCATCTAAGAAGTAAAACAGAGAGTATTAAAACCAAAAGCAGGCTTATGAGTAAGCCAGTGATAGCGGCAACATACCATTGCCATTTCTTGTAGAAGGGTGTTGGAGTTACAGAACCGGATTGAAGTGTCATTTATTTGAATCTAAAATTGTATTCATTATATCAATAATAGACGTTTCTGTTTCAAGGGTTGAAATAAAATTATCTCTTTACGGTATCCATTAATCCTGTTTCGATACTTCGCCACCAATAATTAAACATGGACTTATCTTTTACTCTTTCATAATCCACCTTACCGAGTCGGGGCTCAAGTTTATCATTCGATGATTGGATTGCAAAGGTTTTAGCCAAAAATGATTTGAATCGTGATACATTACCCTCACTCATCTCATCATCTAAAAAACGAAGTTCAAGGTTTTCATAAATCATTGTCATTTCACCGGTTGCCTTGTTATCGTCAGCCTGAAAAGAGAGCAAAAGGGATTCAAGGTTCCCTTCCATTACTCTTACGAGGGCTAAGTTTTCAAGGGTATTGTTCAGTGCCTTAAACTCCATTTCACTTAAACTGGCTGTTACGGAGTGATTTCCCATATCAGAAGGGTAAAATTCAAATTCAGCAGTTAAATTGGATGCTTCCATAAACCGGGCATTTGCTTGCACTAGCATTGCATCCGATTCGGACCTGTTTTGAAGCGATCTTATCATAAGATCAATCTCTGTAAATAGAATTGACCCAATTCTGTCCTCTTCATGAAACATTTCCGTATATCTAACCAATCCATCTTTCCATGCAATGCTGTCGGCAGAAAAAGAGAATGGAAGATCTTTGAATTTTCTGTTTAAAAGTGGCTGATCATCACGAGGTTCTTTTTCGAAAGTTTTATCCCTTTCAATTTCGAGGGAAAGGCCATTTAGTTCAGCATAACCGAAGTGAATATCTCCCGAATCCATCCAGTTTTTAATATCAAAATCTTTAAACAGATGAGGTCCGCCATCAATTCTATAGACATCTCTTTCAAACCCGACTTCTGAAGCTACCTGAAAAGGGGTCAACAATGGGGTATTTGACACTTTTGAGAGGAAAAGAGTTTTTTCATTGCTGTCTGCCCGTAAACCCTCAATAGATAATTCATAAAAACCATCCTCTGTCAAATGGTTAAATGAATCAGCCTCAATCCTAAAATTCTCAAAATAGGTGTGAAGAGGTTTTTCAGTATCCTGTACTTCAAAATTATTAATCCAAAGATGTAGATTATTGGTGCTATAAGTGGGCGCACTGCCCGAACGGTCAGGAAAGATATAAACCCGGCTGTTTGTAATTGTAATTTCACTTATAGCAACATTTAGAGGTTCCGTAACGGGTGTTGAATCGGTAAGACGCCTGTCGGAAGACCTCACGATATCCAGATCAATACCATCTAAGGTAAATGAACCGACATCCCACTTTTCACTGAATATGATATTAAAAAGACTCAACCCCCGAAGCTCGGCATGCTTCAGTTCGAATTTGCGGATCATATGAAGTGGCTTTTGAGGAATCTGGTCTACAAATGGCACTGTATGAATTAGCTTGACGTCATCAAGAGTAACGCGCAGAGGGAACACGCCAAGATTGAAATTACCAATCTCGACTACTGCATTGGGCGCCAGTTCACTGTTCACCATTTCCAACAGTTCCTTCTCGGCTTTGGTGCTGACAAAGTTTACAACAAAAATTGTGGAAACGATGAGTAAAATCAATACGGCAGTACTGATTATAACTATTCGTTTACCGGTAAGGGCTGTAGCGGTTTTCTCTGATTGATTCTCTTCCATTACCATCTCTCCGAATTTATAAAGTGTACAACAAGATAAGAATCAAACAGG
>SKRK01000322.1 GCA_007118525.1 Balneolaceae bacterium | reverse complement strand
TTCACCGACACTGCTGCGGCAAACGAGAGCAGGGTTGGGTATGTAAAAAACTCAACATCTCTTCCAAAAAGAAGGCCTTTAACGGCTGCTGCCCCAATACGCAGCCCCGTATATGAGCCGGGACCATTGCTAAAGAGAACCGCATCGAGGCCGGAAACCGTAATTCCCGCCCGTTCAAACAGCTCTTTTATGAACAGAAAGGTGCGTTCTGAGTGAACCCCCTGGCCCTCTATACGTTTTTCGACTATACGGCCATCGCTTTTACGCAATGCAACCGAACAGACCGCAGTAGCTGTCTCAATCGCTAATATGACGGAATTCTTATTCAAGGTTTTCATGAATAGATAAACTTTTAATTCTTTTCGATATACCAAACATCATTGCTCAATGAAACCCATCGCTCATAAATTTGGCGCAGTTGCGAATAGAGATCTGCCGGAAACTCCTTCCGGCTTATCTCAACTCCAAAAGAGTACTCAATCAGGTTGCCTTCTGTAAGATACTCTTCAAACAGACCCGCCCCTCTTATACTTGTTGAGCGTGTATCTCCGGCCACATCGGTTTCAAATCCTTCGGGCAGTGTAATTCTGTAGTTGATAGCAAGAGCCTCGGGTGCGTCGAGGGTAATCGGAGCTCTGCGCTCGCTTGCTTCAAATGGATTGCTAAACAGGTACCCGACTATCATAGGTCGAAATTCCAAACCCTCGCTGAAGCTAACCGCATAGCCGGGTATAGAGAAATCTGTAGTCACCTCTATTCGATCGCGATCGGTTTCAGAGATATCAATGTTGCTCTGCCTAATTTCTGATTCCGGGTACACCTCAAAGAAAGTCTCTTTTACAATTTCATCCATTGGTATTCCCCTGTGAATATCCCTTCTAATCTCCCGGGATGGGTAGCCGCGGGTTTTCGCGCGCAGGGTGCCGAACAGATCACCGTCTGCCGTGAGTTCGGCGTCAACGGAGATATCGAGATGAAACACACTCCGTTCGGGCGTTATTTCTACCCAGTCGTGTAGTTTCTCTGATAGAATCATCCCCTGTTCGTTGTACGTTTCGACAGGAATCAGATCGGGCATACTGTGGCTGAAAGAGGCGTCCATGAACCAACGATCACCTTCAATTTCACTCACAACCAGTAACCTGTTAAATTGGTAGAGTGATGGAAACGACTTGTTAATACGTCCAAAATCGCGCCCGGATATAAAAAGCGGTTTAGCATCAATGCCTGCTCCCCTCAACATGGCCAACAGCACCATGTTAATCTGCGCTTGGTCAGCCGGCTCACCCTCCAGTACATGATCCAGGCTCTTCTCAACAAAAACGGCATTCATCTCATTAAACTGAACCCTCGAGTTCACATATTTAAAAACAGAGTCCTGCAAGGCAACCGGGTCTTCAATCTCTGCAAAAAGGGTTTTGCTCATCTCCTGCAGCTCGGGGTGTCGTTCCAGGGTACGATAAGGGTTGGCATTTCTCTGAATCTGAGCAGCAACAAATTCCCAGCTGTTTTCAAGGGGCTGGCGGGGAAGTCCAAATTCACTGATCTGAAATTTGAGTTTGCCGCGAATATCGTCAATTGAAGAGATAAAGGCAGTCGCGTCAATGGCGGGGATATTTTCTGCATTCCAAACCTGAAGATAGACAGGATCAGGCCTTTCGTATGTAAACACAAAAGGAATACTGCTGGTATCAACCCTGGCCTCCCTGTACTGCAAATCAAAATCGATATTCTCTTTCACCGTATCGAACCGCAAGTAATCTTCATTTTTCAGATAGAGGTTGGCTTCCCTTACCGGCACCCGCTGTGAAAAGTGAAAATCGGGCAGCTCTTCGATATAGCGACGTTCCAGAGTGTATTTATACTCAATAACAGAACCTTGCTGAACTTCCGGCATTTCAAACTCCAGAAGTTTATACCGGCTGTTGAGATCAACAATCCGGGCATCTGCACCGTTGAAATAGTGGTATGATCCATCAGGCTGATGAGTAAGTCCCTCAAGATTTACAATTCTCTCCATATTCTCTGCAAAATAGAAGGGTATGCCTACAAGAGATGCCTCCGTTTTCAGAACCGGCTCATCGGTGTGTACCTTTATCCTTATCAGATGATCGATCAGGGCTACAATTCCTCCCTCGCGCTGATCAATACGTATGGAAGCCTCCTTAAGCAGGTATTCGTACGGATACTCCCAATCGGAATCATTATCAAATCCAAGATCCGACTCATCAATATTGCCAAACTTCTGAAAGATCCGGATTTCATTGAGTATATCATCACTCTGCTGAGCCTGGAGTGTTACCCCGGCAAAAAGAGAGAGTATAATTACAGCTATGATATGTTTGAAATGGGGCATATAAATTTTTAAACCCGCCCCGGTATTGTGGCGGAATTCTTACAAATCTAAACCGGGCATAAAGCCACTTAATTCCTCAGTGTATTTTTCACAAACTTGTTACGGTTATAGATGGCAACGGCACGGCCTGTTAATTCATCTCCGATGTAGGGAGAATTTTTTGATTTTGAACGAACCTCTTTAGAACTGTAGGTCCACTCTTCATCTGTATTAAACAGAGTAAGGTTGGCTTTATTACCCTCTTTGAGCTGAGGAATTTCAAGATTCAAAATGCGGCGGGGATTTGAAACCAGTTTCTCAAGGATTTGCTCCAGCTTCAGTTTGCCGGGTTTAAGCAGCCTCATTACAGAAATGCTCCAGGCTGTTTCGAGTCCTGTTATTCCATTTGGGGCATAAATAAACTCCACCTCTTTCTCTTCAATAGCGTGAGGAGCATGATCCGTACAGATCACATCGATGGTTCCATCGGCAAGCCCCTCAATCATTGCATCCACATCATCCTGCGTGCGAAGCGGCGGATGCATTTTAACATTGGTATCGAAATGGCGCTTGTCAATCTCTTCATCGGTTAGATCAAAATGGTGGGTACAAACCTCTGTGGTTACGTTCACTCCTTCAGCCTTCCCTTTACGCACTAGATCTACCGCTTTACGGGTACTGATATGTGCTACGTGTACATGGCCCCCTGTAAACCCGGCCAGAAGTATATCGCGTGCAATCATCGTCTCCTCGGCAATTCCGGGGGTTCCCTCCAGCCCCAGGCGGGTTGAAACCACCCCTTCATTCATATGCCCGGGTCGCGACAGCTCCAGATCTTCTTCATGATTAATAATCGGGACACCCAGCATGGACGAGTACTCCAGTGCCACACGCATTACCTGAGAGTTATATACAGGATCACCATCATCACTGAAGGCAACGGCCCCGCCCGCCTTCATGTCGCTCATTTCAGCAATCGACTTTCCGGCACGCTCTTTGGTCACGCATCCGATCGGGTGTACGTCTACAGCTTCTCCCTCAGCCTTCTTTTTGATAAACTCCACCACATCGCGGGTGTGGGTTGCCGGCTTTGTATTCGGCATGCATGCCACTTCGGTAAAGCCGCCAAATGCAGCAGCCCGGCAGCCTGTTTCAATCGTCTCTTTATGCTCATAACCCGGCTCACGAAAATGGACGTGCATGTCCATCCAGCCGCCACTTACATAGGCCCCATCTGCATCAAATATCTCTTCATTTTTCCCGGCTTCAAGCCCTTCCCCGATCTCTGCGATAACTCCCTTTTTGATTCGAATGTCCAGCTTCTTTTTACCGTTATAGCCGTCTCCGACCGGTTTACCGTTTTGAATGAGAAGATTCGGAGTGTTATCCATGAAGGTATTGTTTTGTCAAAAAAATTACGATTCAATTTGATGCCAAATATAGGCGGATTTCGGGTTAAATACAGGTATGAGATTTGAGTTTTAAAATACAACTTGTCAGATCTTCTTATCTTTAATTTGAAATCTATACCATTAGATACGTACCCTTGAGCAATAATCTCCAAATAAAAACCCTCACCGGTGGTAATATCTCACCATATATTCCCAGTCTGGCGCAATTGCGAATTGAAATTTTTCGCGAATACCCCTACCTCTATGATGGGTCATTTAAATATGAACAAAACTATCTTAAAACCTATACAGAGTCACCCGATAGCCTGGCTGTAATCGTTTTTGATGGAGATGAACCGGTTGGTGTATCCACAGCAATACCCATGGATCACGAAACGGAGGAGTTTAAGCGCCCTTTTATTGAACAGGGCTATAACCCGAATAATGTCTTCTATTGCGGAGAATCGATTCTGAAAAAAGAGTATCGCGGCAAAGGCTTCTACTCCCGGTTTTTTAAAGAACGGGAAGATCACGCCAAAAAACTTGGCCGGTTCGATATCATCACTTTTTGCGCAGTAGTTCGCCCTGATAAGCACCCTCTCAAACCAGAAAACTACCGGCCACTCGATCCGATCTGGAAAAAATTCGGCTACTCCAAACACCCTGAACTCACCACCACCTATACATGGAAGGATATCAATGAAGAGAAAGAGTCTCCAAAAAAGATGGTCTTTTGGCTGAAATGGATGTAATTACAAGCAACAAAAGTGGCATTTAATCTCTAAAAAAGTGATTTTCTGACCATGGCAAATCAAATACCCTTTGCATTCGACTTACCCTCGGTATCCGACCTCACCAGCAAGATTAAATACATGCTGGAGAATAACTTCAGAGATATCCTGGTTGAGGGTGAACTGAGTAATGTAAACCAGAGCCGGAACGGCCACTACTACTTTACGGTGAAGGATGACGAAGCACAGCTGCCCTGCGTGATCTGGCGCAACACAGCTCAGCGCCTGGGCCTTAAACTGCAAGACGGACAGCAGGTTGTGCTCGGCGGCGATATCCAGGTGTACGCCCCGCATGGGCGTTATCAAATGATTGTAGGCCTTGTGCAGCAGGCAGGCGTGGGTAAACTGCAGCAGAAATTTGAGGAACTGAAAAAAAAGCTGGAAGCTGAAGGGCTTTTTGATGATGCCCACAAAAAACCTCTTCCTCCTTTCCCATTAAAGATTGGTGTAATCACATCATCCACCGGCGCAGCTTTTCAGGATATCCGTTCCACCTTTGAACAGCGATGGCCGGCAGCTACGCTCTATCTATATCACGCCAGTGTTCAGGGCCTGAATGCCGCGGGTGAACTGGTAAAGGCCATAGAATACTTTGGAAATCAGAAAGAGCCCGCTGATCTTTTAATTATCGGCCGGGGGGGCGGCTCACTCGAAGATCTTTGGCCTTTTAACGAAGAGATTGTGGCAAGAGCCCTTTTTGCCTGCCCTATTCCGGTAATCAGTGCTGTAGGCCATGAAGTCGACTTCAGCATCTCCGACTTTGTAGCTGATGCACGGGCGGCCACACCAACCCAGGCTGTTATTATTGCTGCACCCGACATCAACGAACTGCGCTACCAGATTGAAGATTATACACAGGCGATCTCTTCTATAGTGCAGCAGAAACTGAAGCAATACCGCGATTATGTTTACCACCTTACCCACTCTCATGCGCTGCTGGTTGTACAGGAGAAGATTAAATATCAACAGGGCCGGGCTGAAAGCCTAAAAGAGAGGCTTCATAACCGATGCGCACAGCTGTTTCAGGAGAAGCGTTCTTCGCTGAACGAACTGAATTCTGTGCTGGAAAAATTCAATCCCCTTGCTGCTTTACACCGAAAGACAGACCAGGTCGAATACTTAACAGAACGCATGATGAACCGTTATGAGAAAGTAATACATGCAAAACGGGAAGAGTTGAATAAACAGCTATCCGCTCTAAGTGAATTAAATCCCAAGGCTCCTCTTGATAGAGGTTTTACAAGGGTTTTACAGGATGGCAGATGGATACGCAGCAAAAAGGCACTCTC
>SKRK01000178.1 GCA_007118525.1 Balneolaceae bacterium | reverse complement strand
TAAATAATTTAGACATTAAATCCCTCTCTATTAAATAGAGAGGGAAATAGGGTGAGTCGAAACTCAGATCCTAAATTATTTAAGCGGTGTACAAGGCAAATAACCTTTTTGGACAGCCTCGTTATAGCGTTTCTACGTCTCTTAAGTATTGTGATTTTATACCCCGGATTTTGCCATCCGGGGTTATCATATCGGTTATCCGCAAGCGGATTCTCCATATATCAGCACTATAGAGTGCTCAAATTAACTATGGCGGTTTTGTGCAGAACATTCCAATACATTATGGTGAGTTCCGAGCGCAGCGATTCCCGTGAAACGAAATGCGGGTTTACTAAAATCAGAAAAATGGTGGTTCCATCATATCAAAACCGGTAACGAACGGTTTTATCGATTTCAACTTCTCCTTTCTTGTAGGTTATTTCGGTAAAGGTTGTATCGGCATCAGGGTTGGAACAGATAACAGTTGAACAGCGGGTACCATAGTTTTTTGAAGTAATAAATATCGAAGATACTACCCGCTCCATTTCAGCAGAAAGGCCGGTGGATGGAAGGGATTCATCTGGATAGCGTTCTGTGTTTTGCAGCAGCTCAAAGATTCTGTTTTCCTCCGGCCCGTGCTCATTGATAACAGTTTTAAATTCAGAAAGAGCCTTCTCGGTTTTTGGCCATGGGGTATCGAGAAAGGCATTGCTCAATGTGTGATATCCGGGCTCTATTTGTACCGGATCATCTTTTTGATTGGTGTAGTACCAAAGATCATTCACGTCACCGGCAATCAAATTGAAACCGTTATAGGAATCTGCGCTTTTTTTTAATAAGCTCAAAAACTCCGGGGTTGCCAAATTGGAAGAGATGTAGTTTGTAATGATGTCGCCTCTGCTCGGCGCATTTTTTTTAATGGCTGACATGTCTCTGTAATTTGTAATCGCGGCGAACCTATAGTCCCGGGTAATACCCAGCCAGGTTCCTCCTGCTTTCAGGTCGCGACCGGCCAGAAGTGAGGGGTGATCGTACCAAAAGGTAGCCGGGCTGGCAGGGCGGTCGTAAAACTCATCCCGGTTGGAGGCGAATATAAGCGGGTAGTCGGGATGCACTTTATAAGCAAAAACTGTTAAACACATAAAAAAAGGTTAGATATCGTTTTTTATAAAGCTAAAAAATTTGAAACTTTATCGGTTCATTATCGATGTAAGCTAAACATCTATCAGAAAAAAGTGTACCGAATTAATAAATAGATTTGACTACGTTCAGCGACACAACAAAAAGAGACTGGGGATTGGTAATTGCCGGTGTTTTGGCATTAAGTCTCTTCTTTTGGCTTTATTCCGAATTCCATCCGCTCAGTATGGCTGATTCCGGCCTTGGGGAGGCTATGGCCGCTGAACAGTCAAATCAAAAACTGCTATCCATGGGTTACAGTTCAGATCTGCAGCCTTTTACCCGTTACAGGGTCAACCAGGCTCTGCTCGATTCGCTGCAGCATCAAACCGACTTCAATGAATTCTATGCAGCTGAGATGAACCGAAGTCTGTACCCTGTATTTTATTGGGAATCGAGGTTTCATATTGAACCCCTGCCGCAGGATATGATCAATATTGGGGGGAGACAAGCCCGTACGATTCAGATTCATCTGGACGAGAAAGGTGAGCTTTTGGGGATGTACAATGAATTTAACCTGCTGCCTCAGCCCAGTGTCGATATTGAGGCACTATCCTTTGCGCTTGATACAGTACCCATTATTGAAGCACCGATTGACACAACGATCTATGAAAGGCTCGTATTTACATTTGTGGAGAATGAACTCCAAAATGATTTCAACAATGGTGTAAATCTGTCTGAAAGAATCTATCTGGGCAGGAATATAGCCGAGAAGATGGCTCGTTACCACGTAATACACTCATCATGGCCGGCTGATGAATTTGTGATAACCGGTTCAGAAAAAGTTACGATAAACAATATTGATGCGGCGAGAATTACATTTACAAAGAGCGACACTCCCGTGCGTCAATATGCGGAGTTGGCTGTAACTGTATTGCCCACCGGAACCCTGACTTCGTTTGAATACTCTTTCAGGGAGGATGAGAAGGGCAGCATAAATATGTCGGAGTTAAAATCGAATGTGCGCAATGGACTGATTTTACTGGCTGTCTTTTGGGTACTTATAATGGTTTTTATTCGGTTCAGAATGAGGTTAATTGATATGAGAGCGGCCATATTGTTTGCTGTATTGGCCGGATTCATCTTCCCATTCATGACGGTAATGGAGATACTGTTTCAGTATCTGAACTCTTTTGGTGAACTGAACATCTCCTTTATCCTGACCCTCTTCCTGATTGTCGGTGTTGTTGCGGCATTCACTTCGGTTCTCTTTTTCCTGGTCACTTCTATTGCCGATTCCATTACACGTCAGCACTGGTCTGATAAGCTTCGTACGGTTGATCTGATTCGAACGGGATATTTTATAACCCGCCCGGTTGGGTTAACATTTATCAGAGGAATCTCATACTCTTTTATAATTGTTGCAGTTTGGGCACTTCTGCTCTTCATTTTACCGGGCGGTTTCATTTCGCTTGAATCTACTTTTTTTGGTGATGAGCGATACCTGCCAAATATTGTGATGGTACTCAATAACCTGGTTTGGTACTTTATCATTTCTCAGGCCATTTTCCTGATCTTTTTAGGGCAGCTGCGTAATATTAGCAAGTCTGCCACTGTATCCATTTTGGTCTGTGTTGTGATCTTTGCCTTGGTCAATCCTTTTGCAATCAATATGGGCCCTCTGGGCAACGAGTTTATCATATTGGGTTCAGTTGGTTTAATTGCCGGATTAATCTATGTAATTGAAGATTATTTAACGGTTTTTATAACGCTCTTTTTTACAGCCGGTACACTCTATTCGGCTTCGGGCTGGCTGATGGATCCATCTCCCGACAGCGCTATTTTTTATACCCATATATTGATCATATTTGCCGGTTTTACGTTTGGCGCTTACTCTATCTGGAAGGGTAAATCTCTTCAGGAACTCCCTTCATTTGTACCTGAGTATATCGAAGATTTAGCCCAGGAAGAGCGAATTAAACAGGAGCTTCAAATTGCCAGAACCGTTCAGCAGTCTTTTCTGCCCGAGAGCACGCCCAACTTCCCCGGTCTCGATATCGCGGCAATTTGTAAACCTGCTCATGAAACCGGTGGTGATTACTACGACTTTATTGAACTGGATGGTGACCGGCTTGCCGTTGCCATAGGAGATGTAAGCGGGAAGGGTATTCAGGCTGCATTTTATATGACGTTCACCAAAGGAGTGCTTCATGCCATTTGTGAAGAGTTTAAATCCACAATTGAAGTGTTGACGAAAACAAACAATCTATTTCGAAGAAATGCTAAAAGGGGAACGTTTGTATCTCTGATTTTTGGAGTGGTGGATCTGAAAACAAATATCTTTAAGTTTTCAAGGGCCGGGCACAATCCGCTTCTCTATTTC
Source organism: Balneolaceae bacterium (assembly GCA_007118525.1). GTDB lineage: Bacteria > Bacteroidota > Rhodothermia > Balneolales > Balneolaceae > Rhodohalobacter. Next base: position 15,204 of record SKRK01000178.1, on the reverse strand, counting down.
AACAGCAAAGAGGAAAAGCTGCACGAATACAGACCCCAGGGCATTGGGCTTGGCATGGCTAATGGTGATGTTTTTTCGAAAAATATCTCCGAACAGAGTATCGAGTTTCAAAAAAATGATCTCTTAATTATGTTTACAGATGGGGTAGTTGAAGCTACCAACAATATGGACTCGTTTTACGGTGACGAGAGGCTTCATAAGATAATTATTCGTAACAATGCACTATCTGCTGAAGCGTTACTTGAAAAGATTTTAAAAGACCTGAATGATTTTGGTGAGGACTCAAATCAACATGATGACATGACCATGTTGATTATAAAGAAGAGATAATAATTAGCTGTAAGTTCGTTATTTTATCACTTATGAAAGCAAAATACATTTTTATTTCACTCCTGGCCTTTTTGGTAGTAACCTGTAATTCAGCCACGGGCCAGCAGACGGAAACTGAACCCGTATCTCTTGAAGAAGCGCTGAAACTGGCGCCAGAAACCGGTAAGAAAATACTTGTGGATGTGTATGCCGAGTGGTGCCCGTACTGCCAGCGAATGCATTCAGATGTTTATAAAAACGAAGAGGTTGTTGACGCCATTTCAAATCATTTTATTTGGGTTAAAATTAATGTGGAATCGGAGAACATGGTGAACTACCTGGGTAACGAAATGACTGAAGCTCAATTTGCCAGGGCCCTTAACAACGAGAGTATTCCGACCACCTATTTTCTAAATCATGAGGGAAGTATCCTTGGCTTACAACCCGGTTACATTGAATCGGAAACATTCTCAAAACTTCTGAATTTTGTGGGTAGTGATGCCTTTTTAAACCAATCATTTCAGGAATATTCAAGCCAGTAAAGCCTGAACCCTGGAAATGAAAACTCTTTTTTAGTAAAACCAATGTCGAGAAGCCAATCTGTTGAAGATTATTTGAAAGCTATCTATAAACTGGAGAATGAACAGGAGGGAGGGGTTTCAACCTCAAGACTCGCCGGGGAGATGGGTGTTGCAAGTGCATCGGTTACCAATATGGTAAAACGGCTTTCAGAGATGGGCCTGGTTCATTACGAGTCATATTACGGGTCGAAACTAACCGATCCGGGAGAGAAGATTGCACTTGAAATTATTCGTCATCACCGCTTACTGGAGCTCTATTTGAAAGAGATGATGGGATATTCGTGGGATGAAGTTCATGATGAGGCTGAAAAGCTGGAGCATCATATCTCTGAACAGTTTGAGGATAAAATTGCTGAAATGCTGGACCATCCCAATTTTGACCCCCATGGAGACCCGATCCCAACCAAGGATGGGAAAATGCCGGTTCTTAAATACTACCCGCTAATCGACATTCCCCAAAACCGCTCCTATATCATTCAGAGAGTTAAAGATCAGAGTCCTGATCTGCTAAGATACCTTGAAAAACAGGGACTCATTCCGGGTGTTAAAGTAAAAATTTTACACAGAGAGCCGTTTGATGGACCCATAAAGCTACAGATGGAGGGCGGTGAGATGACCATAGGTTACAATATTGCTGAAAATATCTATGTTGTTGAGGCGTGAATGGAGGGGGATGTCCCTCTGAGTGTTGTTTTGATTCAAATATTCATTAACTGACCTCGAATTCACTTCTTTTCATCCCCCATTGCCCCCTTCGAAGGCTATCTTATAGACACATTTTGTTCCAGGAAAGGGAGGTGCTTCCTCATCCCGACAAAAAATCATTGTCGGGACTCGTCAGCATGACAAGAGCGCTGACAACGCATTTATTGTGTGCCGGCGTAAGACTGAATGCTGCATGGTTGGGATACTTATACGCCGGTCTTCTTATAAAAACACAATTGTCTTGTCGAGCGCGATGCGGTGCATTTCCGCATGGAGTCGAGACATCTCCTTGTTCCTAGATCTATCTTAAAGAACGCCTTAATATGCCCCTGCCGATAACAGGGAGATGTCTCGATTACGCCCCGTCAGAAATACACTGATGGGTCTTCACTCGACAAGACAAGGCACTTTTACGGGAAGATCGGCGGGCATCCGGCTACGGAGTAGATCAAGACTCCTGCTGCCCGCCAATTTGCAATTTTTAAAAAATTTGTTCACACGATAGCCTTCAATGGGGGACTTTTAGAACCTCTTCCTTTGTTGCCACAAAAATCATGGTGTATGATCCATCGGGTTGGGGTAGGAAAAACTGAAATTTAGATCATTCTTCTGTTTTTGATTGGAAACAACCCGGAACTGAATGTCTTCGGGAGGGCCGAATTCAGGCAGTGGTAAATTGAAATGTTTGGCTGCAGACCGGTAAAACTCTTTTCGTGGGGGGTGCCCGTCCGAAACTACATTGTATATCTTATTTCGCCTCTTTTGCCGGATAATTTCATCAACAACCCGTACGCAGTCAGATTGATGGACAAGGTTTACAGGCTTGCACGGTGATTTCAGGTTCTGTTTTCCGCTCAGGTGATTAACAGGGTGCCTGCCGTAGCCGTAGAGGCCGCCAAAGCGAAGAATAGTGTAATCTATGCCGCTCTCTCTGAGTATGGCTTCAGAGGCTAAAATCGCCTCTCCGGATGGGCGGGATGCAGTGCCGGGCTTTGCATCATCTTCTGAAGTAATCCCACCGGTTTCGCTATAGACGGAGGTTGAGCTTGCAAAAATAATCCAGATGTCAGGGTTCTGTTTAACTCTATTCACGACGCCCTGCACCATTTCCGGATACTCCGTAAGCACATTCTTATTGCCACGACCCGGAGGGATATTAAAAAACAGAATGTCTGTATTCCAAAAAGAGTCAACGTTCGGATCTGTCAGAGATTTGGGCAGCTCTATTAAGTAAGAATCTATGCCGGCCTGACTGATTTGGGGTAATTTATCTTTTGATGTGGTAGATCCCTTTACTACGAAATCATTTTTTAGCAAATGCTGAGCCAATGGAAAGCCCAGCCATCCACAACCTAGTACTGATATTCTCATGCTTCAATTCATTTTAAATGGGGGTCTAAATGTAAGTACAACATTTAAATTTAGAAAGGCAGATATAGGAACTTCTCTATCCGGTACATCAGACAGAGAAGTGTTGTATGGGTAGTTATGGATTTAAAGCGTGTAGCGAACACCGCCCATAACCGTTCTGGGCAGTCCCGGCCGAACTCCGGAGGGCCTGTCGGAGACGATGTAGGTATTATTCAGTATGTTTCTGACATTCATAAAGATGTCAATACTGGATGTAATACCGTATGAAGAGCTAAGATCAAGAAGGAAATAGCTGTCGGTACTGAACTGTTCCTGGATAGCGCCTTGCCCGGCAAGTGTTCTGATTTGGGGTGAGTAAACGGAGTTCAGGTGCGTGCTGAAATTTTTATAATCAAGTGAAATTCCGGCATTAAACTGATGCTTTGGTATAAAGGGGATTTCATCTCCCTTTGTAACACTGCCCCATGGTCCAAAGTTGCTTGCAAAATCGGATTGAAAGGTAGCGCTGGTAAAGGTGTAATTTGCATTAAATGGAAGTGACACGGTACTTAGGTTCAAGATGTCTGCAAAATCAAGAATAGCAGATACTTCGAGTCCATAAACTTCAACTTCTCCTGCATTAAATTGTGCGGTGCTTCCGCCTCCGCCGCCGGCTGCAAGGTCAGAGCCGAGTAAATTGCTGTAGTCATTATAAAACCCAATAATTTCAGCCTGGAATAGATGATTCGCAAGCCGTGCACCCAGCTCATAGTTTATACTTGATTCTGACACGGTCTCACTTGATGAGCCCGGGCTTGGTGGGGAGAATCCACGGTGTATACCTGAGATAAGCGTGAGATTATCGGTTGCCTGAAATGTAATTCCAATACCCGGAATAAAAACATGGGTTGTATATTTGGTCTCGTTCAGGTTTGAGCCGGTGCGCTCAAGATCACTGCTGCCGTAATTTCTGTTTGTGAACCAGATGTTTTCGTAACGCACTCCCGGCTTAAATGTCCAGCGATCGAGCTCAATTTTATTTTGTAGAAATATAGAGAGTGCCGTTGCCGATCCAACACGATTTGCCTGAGTGCCCGGAACGCCTGCACGGGTTAAGATCATAACGCCATCTTGCATGCGATACCCATCCTGTTCCTGAAATCGATCTTCTTCATCCTGATGCAGGCGCACGCCAAACTCCAACTGATTTTTCGCACTGTTGATGTCGAAATTAACGCCAAGAAGGGATTGAATTCCCTGAGAATAGTACTCACGGCTATTATTTCGAACATTCAGTGCATTGTCAGGGCTGGTTTCACCTCTCAGATATCCCATCTCAACAGGGTTGGCATCGGGATTGCCAAGAATGGTACTCAGGTTGCCGTTGTTCACCGTTGGCACGGAGGTATCGAGGTCGTGGAGTTTATACCACGCCCGCGCCACATTCTGCCTGTACAGGGTTGTTGTAAGGTCTACGTTGTCGGAGAACAGGGCAAAGTGGCGGGCAGAGAACTGAAACTGGTCTACATTTATTTGGTCAACCTGCGAAGCGGCATAACGTCTTAAAGGTGAGTTTTCAAAATCTCCACGGGTCAGGCCCAGGTAGGTTTCATCGGAGGTCTCCTCATGGTAACCCACTTTAATTTCAAGCCGCTGATAGATGGAGGCATTATCGGCCGAGCGTACCATAAATTTACCCGTGATATCTCTGAGTATGAATCCGGTATCACCATCATTGTCGAGCTTTTTAAAGCCATCATCTCCCATCTGGAGAACCTCAACGAGGTAACCGAATCTTCCTGTTCTGTTTCCGAAATTTGCATAGAGTTTATTTGCACTTCGTTCACCCACACTTACTTCAGCATTACCGCTTAATTCGGTTGGTATAGGTGTAGAGATCAGGTTGATGGCTCCGCCGGTAGAGTTGGGTCCGTATTTAATTTGTGATGAACCTTTACGAACCTCCACTGAACTGATTCTGCCCATGTTTGGAAAATAGTAAGCAGCAGGGGCAGAGTATGGAGCGGGGGCCACCAAAATACCATCTTCCATAATATTAACTTTGGTGCTTCGCTCAACGCCGGCACCTCGCAGTCCAATATTGGGCCTCAAGCCAAAGCCGTCTTCCTCCTGGATATTGATCCCGCTTATCGCTCTCAGGATTCGATTTATATCGGTGTAGTTTTGTTTCTGAAGCTGCTGAGCGCTTACATAACTGGCCGCTCCCGGAATGCGGCTCATCCAAACGGGGTTCCCCACTACGGTTATACGATCCAGTATAAGCTGATCAATTGTATTTGTGGTGTCGCTCTCTGCTGAATTGCCCTGGTTGGCGTAAAGTGAATTGGTTAGCAGCAATGATATGAAACAAAAAGTGGCTATTTTGAATACCTTATGGAAGATCATTTATCGGAGTTAATTAGATTGCCTCTTTATTTAGATTGAATCTAATTTAAGGTGGTCTAAAAATAGAGTCAACACTTATTTAGATGAAATCTAAATAATATCTTCCCGTATTAAGAATTGCCCCAGATTAAGTAAAAGCATGAACAATAGTAAAATTGCAGTTATTGGAGCCGGAATTACAGGTTTAACAGCTGCTTATAAACTTCAGAACAGTAATTTTGATGTAACTCTCTTTGAGAGAAAAGGTGAGCCGGGCGGCTCCATTAAGACGGTGCGAAAAAGTGGCTGGCAGATCGAATACGGGCCTAACACACTGCTCCTGAAAGATGCGAAAGTTGCCGGCTTTATTGAAGAGATTGGCCTGGCGGGAGATAAAGTAACTGCCAATCCGGATGCCGAAAAGAGATTTATTGTAAAAAACGGTGAACTGCAGGCGTTACCATATTCACTCATTTCTGCCGTTTCAACGCCACTTTTTTCCATATCGGCAAAGCTCAGGATTATCGCAGAGCCATTGATTACACGAAATAAAAACAGGGATCAAACCATAGCGGATTTTGCCGAACGCAGACTGGGTAAAGAGTTTCTCGATTATGCCATCAATCCGTTTGTTGCAGGTATCTTTGCGAATAGGCCCGAGAACTTATCCCTGCGGCATACTTTACCTATGATGGACGAACTGGAGGCCGATTACGGCTCGCTTATCTGGGGGCAGATTGCAGGCTCAAAGAAGAGAAAAAAAAGGGATGGTACAGACCGGGAACTGATCTCATTCAGGCAGGGAATGCAGCAGCTTCCGTTGACCATTGCCAAAGGTTTAAAGAATCTTCATTTGAATCATGAGGTGAAAATGATTGAAAAGAGAGGTGAAGAGTGGATCATTCAAACCCAAATGGGTGATTTTGGGCCATTTGACCAAGTAATTTTAAATATTCCCACACATAAGTGGAACAGATCATTGATTCCGATGGATGAAGCAGAGTTTAACACGCTGCAAAAAGTAAACTATCCACCGCTCTCCGTCATGTTGCTGGGATATATGAAGGATCACATTGAACACCCTCTGGATGGCTTTGGATTTCTGGTACCCGAGAAAGAGCGCAGGGATATTTTAGGTGCCCTTTTTTCAAGCACTCTCTTCAAAGGGCGGGCTCCGGATGATTGTCATCTTCTCACTGTTTTTGTTGGAGGTGGCAGGCAACCTGACCTGGCATCTATGGATAGTGAGCAGATGATTAAAATGATTGAACTGGAGTTAAAGGATTTGATTGGTTTAAAGGGAGAGGCCGTGTTTAAAGACCATGTGTTTTGGCCTAACTCCATACCCGGTTATCATGTGGGGTACGATGAGATTCTGGAAACACTGTCAGATATTGAAAACAGAAACAGGAGCCTGCACCTGGCCGGTAATTTCAGAAAGGGCGTATCGGTGCCCGACTGTATTAAGAACGGGTTGAAACTGGCTGAGAGAATTAATGGGAAAGGGTAGAATCACATACGGTAGAACCCAAAGGAAAAGGGATGGCTATGCCAAAGAATCTACATTTAATTTATATGTGTAAACTCACGATACGATAACTCAAACTTCGGGCCGGGATGAAAATACTTCCACGACCTGTTGAATTATGCTTTTCCCAAATAACATGACTCTTTCCTGCCTGCCCAGCGCGAGGAAGCGCAAAAGAAGCCGCAGATCGTGCATGAGCACCGGCGGATCTGTAACAAGAGTTTCGTTCTCTATCACAAAGTCCCAATCGATTGGCTTTTCAAATCGGACGCCATGTTTTTCCATCGACATTTTGTAGAGATTTGCGATCAGCCCGTACCCGATAGTGGATGGGTGCAGGCCGTCGAGGCTGAAAATACCGCCACGATCTATTTTCCCGGTTTCACTATCCAGGCGCATATAATCTGTTGAAATTCTTGGCATTCCCTTTTCGTCGACCAGAAATTCGGTTTTGGGATTAGTTTTTAGGGCTTCTATAAATTCTTTTGGGAACGGTGCAATCTGATCATCAAAATGCCTTCTTCTTGCAGCTGATCGTACATACCGGTCTACCGGTACTATATGAAATCCAAACTCATCGGCCAGTTTATTAATAATATGGTTGTACTCATCCACGATCTGGTCGAGTAAAATGGCATCTTGCCGGGTGAGATGGGGGTGCTTTTCCGGATCAAAATCTTCATCCCAAATCCAGAACCGGGCATAATAGTCGTAATAGCCATCTTTAGGCATTGACCGGTCCATATTCACACCGCGAATAGCCGGAGGTATTGTGATATAGGGTATTGTGGGTACAAATACCCGTTTGATATTTAGTCCCTCAAAATTTTGATACAGCTTGCGAAGTTCCATTTTGAAATGTTCCGGACGAAAAACAGTGCATGTTCTTTTGCCGAAGGGGGCGTTCAGATCGGATTTCTCAGAAAATTGGATGTTAAGTTTGGTTGCAGCACCAACAATATTATTGTGACCGATACAAATTATAAGATTTTCAATACCACCGTCAGCCTGGAGTGCAATCACATTATCCACCATGGAACGGTGCTCCAATGCCTCATCAAAAGATGGGTTCAGTACCATTCGTGCGGTGGTGTACATGGCATTATCCGGCAGAACACTGAAAACTGAATATCTCGGCTTATTGTTCAGAATATAGTTGCGGCTATGGGCTTCATCAATCAGCCAGCAGTCGCTGATAGAAAATCCCCAGATCGCCTGGTTATGAAAGGGAGTATCTCTTTCTATGTTGAGAGGTTTGAGTTTTCCCTCCCAATACGATTTGATTCTTTTTAGAGTTTGAAAAATATAACGGCTGGCCTGCACCGAGTTCCAAACTGTAACCTCGCTACCAAGCTCTTCTTCAAGGCCCCGAATGAGAACCTCAATATTTATCGGAATACCGGCCTGTGCAGAAAAGGAGGGTTTCTCGAAGGTAATACCGTTTCCCATAGATCGGGCGAGAATAGCAGGGAAGCTCAGGTCTGTTCTGAATACACCGCCATTTTTAAAGCCTTGGGCCATGCTGTCGCCCATAGCCACCAGTTTATGTTTATGTGAGTTGCGTCTGAAAAACACGTGATGAAAGTGTTATCTTGATGTTGAGATTTAACAGGCTTTCTTTAATGTACTAACTGCAACAATGAATAAGAATATGTCATCAAAAACAAATCGACTTGAACAATTTCGAAATCAGCGTCAGATAATGAATGAAAAGATTCTGGATTTGAATCATCTGGGCGTCAAACGGTTTTTCAATCTGGACAGCAATACATACAAAGAGGGGGCACTTCCGGCAAAAACAAAAGAGCTGCTTGGCCTGGTTGCCTCAGCTGTATTGAGGTGTAACGACTGCATCGACTATCATCTGGAACAATGTGTTAAAACGGGTTCTACCAAAGAGGAGATTATAGACGCGCTGAATATAGCCCTGGTAGTGGGAGGAAGTATTTTCATTCCCCACATGCGCCACGCTATCGAAACGCTTGAACTGCTTGAAAATGAAGGTTCGCTGTAAAGAACATTAGCGCGCATAACACTTTTTCCATAACATGCCCATTTACCAATTCTTTAAACGAAAATGGCTGCTGCGTCAACCATTCCCCGACAATCGTCTGAAAATTCTTGAAAGTAAAGTGCCGGTTTACAGGAAATTGCCTCAGCATTACAGGGAAACACTTAAAAAGAGGATGGTTATCTTTCTGGATGAAAAGCGATTTGAAGGATGCGGCGGCCTCACGATCACCGATCAGATAAAAACCGTTATCGCCGCTTATGCATCCGTGTTGATTCTTGAAGAGACGGCTGACTACTATTCAGGCTTGCAGTCCATCCTGGTTTATCCTGATGACTACATGGCACCGGTGTATGAAGAGGGCGAAGGAGGTGTTATCACTGAGGGCTTTGAACATCGAAAGGGCGAGTATTGGGGTGCAGGAAATATTGTGCTTTCATGGTCGGATATTGAAGAGAACCTTTATGAAAGCAATGATGGACAGAATTTGATCTACCATGAATTTTCTCATCTTCTGGACGATCGGTACGGACTAACGGCAGGTATTGATGAAGAGGGTAAGCCATTGAGAGATGATGAATGGACACACATTATGGCCGGTTCATTTCGTAAATTGCAAAGACGTGCTTATGAAAGGCGTAAATCGGCCCTGGATCTCTATGGTGCACAAAACCCTGCGGAACTCTTTTCTGTGGCAACGGAGGCCTTTTTTGAGAAACCGGATGAATTGCACCGCGAAAACCCCGACCTTTACAGAATGCTGAATAACTTCTATAGGCTGGATCCGCTCAGGTGGATGGGATAGCAAGCTGAACGACTACACAAAAAAACAGGTAACAATGAGAAATAACGATGTGATACAGAGCATTCGCTATATGATGGATGTGAACGATGCAAAGATTGCTGAGATCTTAAAGCTTTCAGGGTACAGGGCAACCCGTGAAGAGATTGCCGCAATATTTGATGATCAGGATGGAGAAGGTCCGGATGCAAGCCATGAACTGATGGCCCATTTTCTGGACGGATTGATCTATTACAAAAGAGGGAAAAGTGATAAACACCCGCCGCAACCTATTCAGATTCCGGTTACCAATAATATTGTATTGAAAAAGCTGAGGGTAGCTTTCAAACTTCGGGAAGATGAGATTCAAAAAATTCTGGAATCCGCCGGATTCTCGATTAATGCCCCGGAATTAAACGCACTTTTCCGTAAAGAGGACCATAAGAACTATCGCCCATGCGGTGATCAAATACTGCGTTATTTTTTAAAGGGAATGACTAACAGGCTTAGGGGAGACGAAAAAGCGGCCGGTTAGAAGAAGAAACGACCGCTATTAACCAATAATTCGTTTCACGGAGATCGCTGCGCCCGGAACTCACCAAGCTCATTTTTGAACGTGATAACGAAATTCAGGTTTACGTTTGTTTAAAAACGATAGTGAACCCCAGCACCAATCATGAATGTAGAAAAATTGTAGTTTACTTCTTTGAAATCCACAAACCCTATGCCCAGTTCCAGGTTGAAGAAAATAGGGGGCAGTTCATCATTGAAAGCCCGCCAGTCATATTGCACCCCTGCACCAAGGCCAAGCCCCAAAACGGTTTCAGATTGTGAAGCGAAACTATAGTTCCATGCCCCGACCATACCATAGCCGTATAAATCCCAAAAATCTTCTTTTTGAAATTTGTAGAGTCCACGCCCGGCGAAAGTGTTTAAATTTCCGAAAAACCCGACGATTGCCTGCACCGTAAATTCATCTGTCAAATCCATCATTCCACTCAACCCTGAAGCAGGAAATGTACCCTGGAAACCAACACCGTATAGTGTTTTTTCGATCTCAACCGGTTCGGTTTGTGAAAATCCATCCGAAGGGAATAAAATGAAAAGACATACGGCTGATATTATTGATATTAATCTGGTTAGCATACTACCCTCCATTTATTTTACTTGTGATTAGAAAAGCATATACATTATATAATAAATCATAAGATTTGATGCAATATCAGGGTGACTATTCCGCCGTTTTATAACAAAAAAGTGGTGTAATCCGTAAATATGAGACAAGTTAACGACCAGAATAATCTGACACTAAATTTTAAAATATTACCAGCCAATGACTTGCAAGATATAAGGTAAAAATCTGTATAAAATGAACTTTGGGTGTTGCCGGAGTGTTAGAACATCGTTGAAATAAAATCAACGTTTGATCAAACCTTAATTAATCTATCAAACATTATGGATCTAATTGATTCTTTAGGCAATGCAACTTTTGAAAACTACGTAGGAATGGAGTCCGGCTTTACGGAGATGGCATATCAAATGTCAGCTCACGTACTTACGCTCGGATATGCCATTATGCTGGCGGGGTTGCTCTACTTCGTATTAACAATAAAAACCGTCGCACCCAAATACAGGATCTCATCCGTGCTCTCTGTGGTCGTTATGATATCGGCATTTTTGTTGTTACTTGTGCAACAGCAAAACTGGACCGGAGCTATGGTATACGACGCTGATTCAGCACGCTATGTGCTAGGCAGCGGCAATGACCTTTTTAATAACGGTTATCGATATCTTAACTGGCTTATCGATGTGCCAATGCTACTCTTTCAGATTCTGTTTGTGGTAACATTGACTAAAAGCGACTTCAGCTCAATCAGAAATGGTTTTTGGTTTTCTGGTACTGCAATGATTCTTACCGGTTATGTCGGTCAGTTTTATGAAGTAACCAACCCGACATTATTCTTTGTTTGGGGCTTTATTTCTACAATATTCTTTGTTCACATTCTCTATTTGATGAAGAAAGTAATAACAGAAGGTAAAGAAGGAGCGCCACCAAAAGCTCAGAAATATATTGGAGCAATCTGGACACTGTTCCTGTTCTCATGGATGCTATATCCCGGTGCATACTTAATGCCGTACCTCACCTTCACCCTCGAGCCTGCCTTCAGTGAGGCACTGGTTGTAGGGCGCCACATCACTTATACCGTAGCTGATGTGAGTTCTAAAGTGATTTATGGAATACTTCTTACCCTTGCTGCTCAGGAGATGAGTAAGGCAGAAGGTTATGACTATGAGAATATGGAGAACGCTCTCTAATCTCATATTTTTGGTCAATGAAGAAGGTTCTGCTCTAAAAAGCAGGACCTTTTTTTTTGGTGATATTTATATTTCAGCTCAAAATCGATGAAACAATTCGAAAGGCATACGGTTTTGATTATAGAAAAAGTGAAACTATTAAATCTATACTGGAAATCCGTTTACCGAGTTCATTATATTAAAGAATGCGAAAAAACTTTTATCGTCTGCTTTCTGCCATTTTTATCTGTTTATTGCAGTTCACATATGTATCTGCACAGGTCATTCCTCCTGTTATAAGCCCTGAAGAATCAAAGACACAATTTACAGTTTTACCCATCTTGGGATATACATCTGATACCAGCCTTTTTGGTGGCATATTGTTACAGAGAATTAATTACGGAGAGAATTCCCGCCAACCCTTTCTGAGTAATGGAAAAATTGATATTTCAGGATCATTAAAAGGAGATCTGGCAGCCGGAGTTACACTCGACCGAACACAGACTTTCCAAACCGATATTCGAAGTACAATTTCATTTCTGCTTTTTAGGTCAAAAGTCAGCCACTATTTTGGAGTCGGTAACAATCAAATCTTTTCGGATGATCTCTATAATGAAGATTTTTTCTTTTATGAACAGAGACAGATTAATTTAAAGTATCGCGGACGAAAAACGCTCACTGAATTTGGAATAGATGGAAATCTGGATCTGTTTTCCGATTTGAAGGTGTCATATCTTGACGCCTCACAAACAGATGAAAATTCACTGTTTGAGGAGACACTTTCCGGTATCCATTCAAATGGATGGGTAAATAAATTGGGACTTGGGTTTATTGCCGACGACAGAGACAGTGAGTTTAATCCAACCGAGGGATTTCGCTATGAAGCGGGAATTGGTGTTAGCCACTCCATTTTAGGCAGCGATAGTAATTTTTCTGATGTATGGCTGGAACTTCGCCACTACATTGAAATTCTTCCAAACGTGATTATTGCACACAAAGCACGGGCTGAACATATAGTAGGTGAAGCACCATTTTGGGCTTTATCTACACTTGGGAATGAACAAGGGTTGAGAGGATATCACCTGAACCGATTCCGGGGTGACAGCTCTATCCTCAATATAGTAGAGGCCAGGATGTGGCTCTTCTCATTTTTTGAGGATGAGATCAGATTTGGAGGACAACTATTTTGGGATACCGGAAGAGTATTTTCAGAAAACGACTCCAACCAATTTTTTGGGGATTGGAAACAATCTTATGGTTTTGGCACTGCAATATCGCTGCTCAATCCCGATTTTATTCTACGTGTGGATCTCGGCTTTTCGGATGAAGCTAACCGTATTTACGCCGGAATCGGCTACTCTTTTTAAGCTTGAACCTTTTCTTTCATGACTCAAACCATTTTATTCACTGCACACCCCGATAGTGCCGCTACGCTCCCGGCTGTAACAGACATGCGTAAGCTCCTGCAGTTGCCTCTGCAGCACTTCACAGCCCATCAAAACCCCGAAGAGAGCCAAATTGTTAAAAACACCCTGGAAGACTTTACCTTTATTATTCACGGCAGCCTCAGAAATGCACGCTACTTCGTTGAATGGATGCAACAGAATGATCTGCTTGTGAATGTACAGAACCGGATCAATCTGGCAGTTGATAAGCCAACCTCCGAATTTCTGGAAAGGAAAAAAATCCCGGCCGTACTTTTCAGGGAGAGTGGAAAGCCAATTGATGTTTTAGAGTTTATGCTTCGAATCTCCAAACAGGGCAGTACCCTCTATCCAACTACAGAAAGCAAAACAGAAGAGATGCCGGGACTTTTAAAAGAGCTTGAAATGCCGGTTTCAGAATTTACAGTTTGCAGGGAGATCACTATTTCTGAAGTTCTGTTGAGTGAGTACCGTGAAAGAGTATCACGGGCAAGCCTGAAAGCAATCCTGTTTCATAACCGTTCTTCAATCACCAGGATAAAAACGGCATTTCCGGAACTGAACTTTAATCACTACAAGCTAATATCCGGAAGTCCCGGCGTAACCGAAAAACTCAGGGAAGATGGGCACCTACCGGTTATCGAAGCCGATGGTTCATGGCACTCCATTGCAGATGTTTTAGATGAGATCTCAGGGATTTCTGAATAATTAGTGTACCTGAAACCGAATCACCTCAGAACCGCAGCACTATCCGGATAGTCGGTGATAATTCCGTGTACTCCCATATCGAGCTGACGCTGCATTTCCATCACGGTGTTTATGGTCCAGGGAATGACCTTCATACCCCTTTCATCTGCCTCTTTAACCATTTCCGGAGTTACCAGCGGGTAATGAGGACTCCAGATTTCCGGTGTGTATCCAAGCTCATCAATATACTCCTGCATTTGCCTCTCATCGTATACCAGCATAGCCTGGTCAATTTGGTCGTCCAGTTTTCTGAACTCAATTAGTGTAGCAGGGTCAAAAGATTGAATGATGATTCTGCCAAAAAGGTCGAAATCTTCGTGTAGTTTGTTCAGCTCTTCATATAGCAACTGTGCAAACTCTTCAGGATATGGGTAGAATTCACCGTATTCATCCGGTACGCTTTTGGTCTCAATGTTATAGGCAACTGGTGGCAATCCTTTTTCTGCACTATACTCCTCAATAGCCCGAATGGCATCACTCATTAAGGGTTTGGTTGCTTCCATGGGCTGCTGATTGGGGAAGTTGGGATTGCCGCGAACACCCACATCAAACTGTTGTGTCTCCTCATAGGTCATCTCAAAAATATTGAAATCACGCTGTTCTTCTTCCGTAACCGGCGTGCCGTCGGGTTTAGTGCTGATCTTGTGATCAAACCAGGGTTCGTGGGAGATCAGAATCTGCCTGTCTTTGGTCATTACCAGATCAAACTCTATGGTATCTACCCCGTAATCTATCGCTTTGATAAAGCTGGGAATGGTATTCTCGGGCAGCAGCCCGCGTGCCCCGCGATGTCCTTGCAGATCAAAATCTCTTATAACTTCTTCGTTAGTACAGGCCATGATTAAAATGGTTAAAAGAAGGATTAAGCTTACTCGCATGAGACTCATTTTTTATGAAAGTATAGGAAAGTTCTGTTAAGTTAGTTTCAATATATTGTGAATGTTCTTTTTTTCAAGCATTAAATATCTGACTATGAAAGCTCTGTTTAGCTTTATTCTTTTATTGAGTATTACCGTCACAACTGCTTTCGCACAAAATGCACCGGGTGAAATAACAACCTTTATTTTGGTGCGACATGCGGAAAAAGT
>SKRK01000244.1 GCA_007118525.1 Balneolaceae bacterium | reverse complement strand
TTAAAGAATATGAACTCTTTCCGTAATGTTGAGCGAGCTATTTCGTTTGAAATAGAGCGGCAGATTGAACTTGTGGAATCCGGTGGCAAGGTAATTCAGCAAACACTTTTATGGGATCCCAACAAGCTTGAAACTCGGCAGATGAGAACCAAGGAAGAGGCCCATGATTATCGCTATTTCCCTGAACCGGATCTGCCTCCCGTATATGTAACCGATAAAATGCTGATTGATATCCGTGCAGAACTGCCGGAACTTCCCAGCGTTCGTTTCCAGCGTTTTTCAGATGAATTATCACTTAGTAAAGATGACGCATACATTCTGACGGAGTCGCGGGTACTGGCCGATTATTTTGAAGAGGTTTTAACGGATGTGAATCAGCCCAAAGCAGTTGCCAATGTAATTCTTACTGAGGTTTTGAGGGTGTTAAACGAAAAGAGTATTTCTATCGATCAATTCTCCATTACACCAAAGCGGCTGGGTGAGTTGATTGCACTGAAAATGGATGACAAAATTAACTCCTCCGCTATGCAGGAGATCTTTAATGAGATGCTGCAGAGTGAACTGAGTGCTGTTGAACTGGCTGAAAAAATGAACCTGATGCAGGTGTCGGATACGGGCTTTATTGACCCTATACTCGATGACGTAATTGAGTCTAATCCGGATGAGGTTCAGAGATACCGGGATGGAAAGAAAGCCCTGATCGGCTTTTTTATCGGAGAGGTGATGAAAAAGTCGAAAGGCAAGGCCAACCCTAAACAGGTAAGAGAGCTTCTATTACCGAAGCTGGAAAACAGCTAATCAAATTTTTTTATAGATATCTATTCAATGAATTTAAAATTATTATTTCTGTTAGCTTTGGGTGCCGTACTTGTTTTCGGCTGTTCAAAAAAAGAGGAACATCAGAAATTATCAACATTCATCAGTGGTCAAATAACTGTTGATGAAGAACTTGACAGGTCAAATGATTATAGTTCTATTGAGCTTCTGGTCTCATTTCAGAGTCAGGACGGTGAAGCCAGAGATACGATTTTTCATGCCGTAACAGACTCAGCCGGGTACTTTTCGGGAACCGCACGTTTTGATGACAGGGATATCTATCCGGTTATCATATCCAGAAACCGTAATACGTTTGGGGTGCAGAATATGATTTTCGCAGATGGTGATACCATCACGTTTAATGCACAGTTGCCGAATGTATCGCAAACGGCAGAGATCACTTCTAAAGAGAATGACGCCTTTAGAACCATCGAGAGGTTGGAGAGAAATTTCAACAGAGTTGTTCAATTCATTAATGCAGGTGCAGTACCGGCCGACAGCATCGATATTGAAATTTTGAAATGGAGTGATATCTACTGGGAGGTATTTGAGGACAACAGTGATACCTATGCCGGTATGATTGCAGGAAATTCATCGGTCGAGATGCTTCGGGGCTGGAACGACTCACTAATGGTTGAACGGAGTGAAAAGCTGCTTGAATCCGAAAAATACCTGCAGCGATCGAGCCGAAGTGCGCTCCTCGATTATTATGCTGAAAGCAACGGCCTTGACGAAGTTCTCACTTTTTTAAATCGTCTTGAACGATTAGCCCAATCAGAAAATCAGAAAATGAACATCCGGATCGACAGGATTGAGATTCTCTACGACAGTTCGCGAACACGCGAAGCAAATCAATACCTGGATACATTTCGGGAAACCTATTCTAATAACCGTTCTGCCATGGAATGGGCGGAAAATATCAGCTTTGATCTTGAATTTCTCACACCCGGTTCCCCTTTCCCTGATTTTGCTTTTCAAACCGTAACGGGTGATTCACTTTCTGCTGAAAGCTTAATTGGAAAACCATATCTGATTGAAATTACACGGTTAGATAATTTCATCTATCAGCAGCAGTACGAACGTACGGTTGCTATTCATCAAATTTACAATAATTTTGGCCTTGAAGTGATAACCGTGCCGATTTCAGCATCACAAGTGACACTGGAGGCGTTTTTCAGTGAGAGAAATATGTTTTGGAAAGTGGTACAGCCCGGATCATTTGATACTGATGAATTGATTGAGAAACTGAATCTTACTCAGGTTCCTACCCGTTTTTTGGTAAACGATAAAGGTGAGATTATCCGAAGATATATCGGAAATGAATATGATGAAGTGGTTCGTGGTCTACAACAAATAATAACACAAAACGACTAACTGTTATGAGAAGATTTCTTATTGCCGGTAACTGGAAAATGAATGCAGGGCCAACAGAAGCTAAAAAACTTGCTGATGAAATTGCCGAAACCTGGAACGGCAAATCTCCAAAAAGTGAAGTTTTAATCTGTCCGCCCTTCGTATCCATACCATTTGTTGTGAAAAGTTTCAGAGATACGGCTCTTAAAACCGGTGCGCAAAATGTTCATTCTGAAAGCAATGGCGCATTTACCGGAGAGATCAGCACAGAAATGCTGCAGGAACTTACATGTGAGTACGTAATTACGGGACACTCTGAAAGACGGGAGTTTTTCGGAGAAACCGATGCTGTTGTCGCTGCAAAAACAAAACGTGTTGTTACGAATGAGTTGAAGGCTATTGTCTGCGTTGGCGAAAAACTGGAAGAGAGAAAAAATGATTCCCATCGCGACGTGGTGAAGTTTCAGCTTGAAGCTGTTATCAATTCAATTGACAATGAGTATGCGTCAGATCTTGTAATAGCCTATGAACCTGTTTGGGCAATTGGTACCGGTGAAACAGCAAGTCCTGAACAGGCACAAGAGATGCATAAATTTATCCGCTCCATTCTAAGTGATTTCTGGAGTGAGACAATTGCCGACAATATTCGCATTTTATATGGCGGTAGCATGAAGCCCGGAAATGCAAAGGAGCTACTCTCACAGCCGGATGTAGACGGAGGTCTTATTGGCGGAGCCAGTCTCGATTCATCCAGTTTTAATGAGATAATTACCATAGCCGAATCAATCACTAAGTAATGGATACATCTTATAATATTCTGTTGATTGGAAGCGGTGGCAGAGAACATGCCATTGCATGGAAACTGAATCAATCGGAATATCTTGGCAATCTGTATACCGCTCCCGGTAATCCGGGAACAGATGAGTTTGGGATCAACGTCAATCTGGATCCATCCGATTTTGAACAGGTGGCCCGTTTTGCGGCTGAGCAAAATATTGATGTGGTGGTAATCGGCCCTGAGGCGCCTCTGGTAAATGGACTCACAAACTATCTTGAATCTAAAAACATCGCTGTTTTTGGTCCCAGAAAGTCCGCTGCTATGCTTGAGGGAAGTAAAGAGTTTGCCAAGGAGTTCATGGTTAAGTACAATATACCCACGGCAGATTATGCGGTTTTCTCATCTGATGAATTTGATGATGCGCTTACATTTATTCAAACAAAAGAGAAGTATCCAATTGTACTTAAAGCCGACGGTTTAGCCGGTGGAAAAGGGGTGTTTATCTGTAATTCGGAAGCGGAAGTAGTTAAAAGGCTTGAAGAGCTCAAAACAAGTGCTTCACTGAGCAAGGCAGCCGACAGATTGCTAGTAGAGGAGTTTATGGAAGGGGAGGAGGCATCTGTATTTGTAATCTCAGATGGCCATACCTCTCATATTATCCATAATGCCCAGGATCATAAACGTATTGGAGAAGGTGATACAGGGCTGAATACCGGTGGAATGGGAGCGTATTCACCGGCCCCTGTACTTACGGAAGATATCCTGGAGCAAGTTAAGAAGCAGATTATCGAACCTACCATAACCGGTATGCAGCTGGAAGAGTCTGATTACCAGGGCATCCTTTATGTAGGGTTGATGATCACAGATCAGGGGCCTAAGGTAGTTGAGTATAACTGCCGGTTTGGCGATCCCGAATGTCAGGTGATACTGCCATCGCTGGAAAATGATCTGCTCGACTTAATTGTAGCCGCCACTGAACAAAGGCTTGATGAAGTGAAAATACAGCTTGATAACAAGCATCGTTGCTGTGTGGTTCTGGTAAGCGGAGGTTATCCGGGCAGCTATGAAAAAGAGATTTTAATTACCGGTGTTGATTCAATAAAGGAAGACGCCATCGTATTCCACGCGGGTACCAAGCTTATGAATGGAGATCTTGTTACCAATGGCGGTCGCGTACTTAATGTTGTTGCGTCTGGAAAGACGCTTAAAGAAGCCATTGATACCGCTTATAAAAATGTTGAAAAGATTCATTTCGACAATTGCTACTACAGAAAAGATATAGGCCATAAAGGCCTTGATCGGATTTAATCGGGCCGGTATCATTTACTGCTTGCATGAAGGTATAAATTTAACTGTCATAAATTTCAATAGTTGCCGGTTCACTCATGGAAGTTATTTTTGATACATCAGTATCATTCGAAAATCGATTCCGGAAAGTATTGGCTTTTCAACTCTCAGAAAGCCCAATCTATCGCATATTCTCCAGCCATTTTGGTGTGTTAGAATCACAAAATTTTACTGCCGACGCTATTCCGCTGCTTCCAATCCGGGCATTTAAAGATTCTGAACTGATCGTTGAAAACATAACCCCTGAATTGATATTTCAAAGTAGTGGTACAGGCTCTATGAAACGAAGCAGCCACTTTGTTGCAGATTCAAACATCTACAGGCAAGCTATTGAAAAGCAGTTTTACCACCATTTCCCAAAGGATGAGTTTTCAATTTTAAGCTATACGCCGGGCTACTCCGATAATCCCCATTCATCCCTGATCTGGATGATCAATCACCTCATTCAATCAGACAACTCCGGCTTGAGCAGGTTTCTGCCTTTAGACAAACCGCTCCATAAAAAAGATTATCACCCCATTATTACATCAGGAAAAAAGGTTATGCTGTTTGGCGCGGCTTTTGGGCTGCTTGATCTGATTGAGATGAAATCTGAGATTTTACCTGAAAATTCGGTAATTGTAGAAACCGGCGGGATGAAAACTCATCGAAGAGAGATCAGTAAAACAGAGTTGAGGAAGATTCTCTCTGATGGATTTCAAATCCCCGGTGAACAGATCCATTCTGAATATGGAATGTGTGAACTGTTGAGCCAGTGTTATGCCCCGGGCAGCGAGTGGTTTACAACGCCACATTGGATGCGGGTAACCATCAGAAAAGAGGATGATCCCGGAAAAATCTGCAAACCCGGCGAAGAAGGTAAACTAGGAATCATTGATCTGGCAAATATCTACTCCTGCCCCTTTATCTTGACGGAAGACAGGGGAGTAATGGATGAGCAAGGGAAGTTCAGGGTTTTAGGCAGATGGAGTAAAAGCGATCTGAGAGGATGTAATTTTTTGATTGATAACGAAATATGAGCGGCCTTGAAACACATATAGGCCTGCTGCATAATTGCATGGAGCAATGGCTTCGGAAAGACAATGAAGACCTGAAGAGGGCTATTGAGAGAACAGTGGATGAGGATCTGTTTAGTTTCGAAGATATCAAGCATCAGGTTATCCATCTCAAGAACTCACTTACTTTAGAGAGTTTAATGCAGTGGGCTAAAGTATCCGGCTTATCCCATGGTTCGCTTTCGAATAAAAAGATTATCTGCCTGCACGCCGGAAATTTACCCCTGGTTGGGCTTCAGGATATTTTAGCTGTCATGATGACCGGTGGCAGTTATGCAGGAAAAATCTCCAAAAAAGATCCTTACCTGTTGCTGCCGCTGTTAAACCTTCTTGAGGAGAAGAAGATTGCAAAAAGCATTGAGTGGTCGATAACGCTGGATAAACTTTCAGAGACCCGTGCTGATGCACTGTTATTTGCCGGCTCCGAGTCATCAAAACCGACGGTTTTGGAAAAGCTGCTGCACTTAAAAATTATTCGTCCCGATACTCCGCAGCTGATGAGAACCGCCCACTTTTCACTTGCTATCATCGAAAATAACAGCAAACAGACGATGGAAGATCTCACTGAAGCCGTTTTCAGATATGGCGGTACAGGTTGCCGATCTGTAGCCATGGTTGTGGCACCATTTCATTTGCATTCCCAAAAATGTTCATTTACAGACTATATTGAGGCGTTTTGGATGCGAAATCCGCAACACAAAAAGCCGGCTCCTGTATTGGAACATCGATTTGCATACAACAAAGCGATAGGAATAGAGCAAGCCTGGCTAAATAATTTTCTAATTGAAGAGTATATCGACAAGCCTGATCAAAAGTTCATTCTCCACTGGGTTAAAGGTGATTTGAAGGATATTGAACGGCTGATCGATACGTATGGCAGTGGTTTACAGTCGGTTTACAGCAATGAAAGGTCCGGTTCGGAAGTTGGCCGAAGGCGATTTGAACCGCTGTCTGATGCCCAGACGCCTCCGGTCTGGTGGAGACCGGACGGTATAGATACAATAAAGTGGCTTCAACAAAAGGTATAAACCCAATAATAGAAAAACCTTTTTATATTGATAACTCCTAAAAACCATAAAACCTGAGTTCGATTCTTAAATGCTGATTATTGCGTATCGCTTCGCGTGCAAAAAATGAGCGCTCAGAGCCCCTCCCTGCCCCGTAGGGATCACTATGTGGGAAAGGAGGGGACTTTAAGGATTCTAAATCGGCATATTAATAATCGAACTTAGATTTATACATAAAATTTCACCCATTTTGAGACATGTTTATAGAAACCGGATCAACAATATCCATTCTGCTTCTTTTATCTTTTACTGTACTATTGTTGGGCTGCGAGGATAGCGCTGAAGAAGTAGAAGCAGTGATGGCTGAGAAAGACTTTGCAGTTTTAGTATTCTCTAAAACCGCCGGCTGGCGTCATGACTCTATAGAGGCCGGGCAAAAAGCCATCGAAAAGCTCGGTGCTGACAATGGTTTTTCAGTAACATTAACTGAGAATTCAGACTATTTCACCAGTGAACATTTATCACTCTATGATGCTGTTATTTTTTTAAATACAACACAGACTCTATTTGATGACAATCAGAGGGAATCTTTTAAGCAATACATTCAGAATGGTGGAGGTTTCGTTGGTATTCATTCTGCCACTGATACCGAATGTGATTGGCCGTGGTATGTCAGTTTGGTGGGAGCCTGTTTTGATAACCATCCCAATGATCCCGGCGTGAGAGATGCAATAATTGACGTGGTTGATTCATCCCACCCATCAACCGAAATGCTGCCACAGCGCTGGCAGAGAAGTGATGAGTGGTACAATTTCGGATTTATTTCTGAAGATATAAACGTACTTTTAAAACTGGATACCGACAGTTACGAAGGCAGTGATCATCCCGGTAATCATCCCATAGCGTGGTACCATGCGTATGACGGCGGACGTTCCTTCTACACGGCTCTTGGTCATACCATCGAGTCGTATAGTGAAGATCTGTTTCTTCAGCACCTTTTGGGTGGAATTCTTTACGCCGCAGAACAAGATTAAACCATTTGAACAGGATTTCAGCACTTGGCCAAACCAACCAGTTTAGACATATTTCGAGAAGCATATAAGAAGTTTAGAAGCGGGGATTCCCTGAAACCCGTTTACTATTTCTATGGTGAAGAGTCATTTTTTATCGATCTGCTTCAGGATGAAGTAGAAAAACTGGTTCCTCAAGAGCAGAAAGATTTTAATTTCGACCTCATTTATGGAGCTGATGCATCTCCTGCGAAGATAATTGATATGGCCCGCAGCTATCCAATGATGGCTGACAGGAGGGTGGTTATTGTGAGGGATTTTTTAAAGCTGGATGAAAATACAACCGATGGAAACCTTAATGATTTTGAAGAGTATATCAAGCAGCCAAACCCATCTACTATTCTCTGTTTGATAGATACCCGGTTTCCCGATAAGAGAACTTCATTAGGCAAGGCTATTCAATCTTCAACTGATAAATGTGAAATCTATAACTTTGAAGAGCTTCCCGATTATAAATTAGCCGATTGGGTGGCAGACTGGGCCAGGTACTCTCACAAGAAAGTTTTTGAGCCTGAAGCGGCTCAAACTCTAAGCCAGATGGCCGGCCCTGATTTAAAGCTTTTGTCCACAGAAATAGATAAAGTGTGCACTTTTGTAGACACTGAAGAGAGAGTGACTGTAGAGCACATAAAAAAAGTTTCCGGCTCATATCGCGACTTCAGCGTCATAGAGCTCAAAAATGCTGTCGTAAATCGAAATCTGGACCAGGCCCTTGGCATAGCGGAACAGATGTTGCTTAAGAGTAACTATAGCGCGGGAGAAGTAATTAAATCCGTGGGGTTCTTTTACAATGTGTTTGGCAACATCTGGCAAATATGCAGGCTTACCGAAAGGGGCCTGAGTAAGAAACAGATTCAGGACCAGCTGGGAATCAAAAACGGTTATGTTTTTAATGCCCAGTGGAGCGAAGCTTCAAGGTTCAGAATGGCAGAAATGCCCCAGATATTTGAAGCCCTGCTCGACGCAGACAGCGCCGCTAAAGGCTTCAGCACATTAGATACCTCATCAATATTTCTCCTGCTTATAAAGCGCATCATCGGCTGATTCGGTGTTGCGGTAACGAGCAACTTAAGAATTACGGGGTTATATTATGAAAGTATCTACAACAGCGAATTTGCATAAAATGTCTGATGAAGATGTAATGGAGCAACTTCAGGCAGGGGTGGTTCAGGCGTTCGATATTATTGTAAGCAGATACAAAGACAGGCTTCACAATTTCCTGTTCCGTTATACCCACAATCATGAAGATTGTGAAGATTTGGTACAGGAGACATTCTTAAGGGTATACCGCAGCAGACACTCTTACGAGAGAATTGCAAAACTTTCTACCTGGATGTATACCATTGCATTGAATCTTGCCAAAAGCATGTACAAGAAAAAGCAGCGTATGAGCTTAATCTCTATACATGCCGACGACTCAGACCCTGATGACCGGGAATTTGAAATTACGGATACCACCATCCTTCAGGATGATGCGCTTCACATCAAATTAAGCGTTCAGGAGCTTGAAAAAGCGATGTTGGAGCTCAATGAAGATTTCAGGGAAGCGATTGTATTGCGCGATATTCAGCAGCTCACTTACGAGGAGATTGCAGAAATTACCGGCACCGCCATGGGTACCGTTAAGTCACGAATTAACCGCGGACGTCAGCAGCTTCAGGAAATTATTGGAGATTATGTGAAATCGGAAACATTCTAATCGTTACGGAGTAAGACTTTCTGAACGCCAAAAACAGAAAGCCTTACTCCATGAATGTAAAACATACGGAGAATGAAATTTTAACCGATTTTATTCTCGACTACTCCGACCATTTATTGACGCCAGCCGAAGAGAGATCTCTCAGAGATTTAATGGCAATGTGCGATGGTACCAGAAAGTTTGCCATATCAGGAAGAGCAACTGCTTCACTGCTAAGGAAGCTCCCTGAAATTCGTGCAAAAGAGGGATTTGAGCAAAGAATGGCTGCTGCATTTGCCCTTGAACTTGAAGATGAAACCCGTCAAGCAAATATTAAGAACTGTAATAATAAGGAGTTGATTAATTAATAATTTTTTTCAGCTCTTTTTTTAGTTTCATCAGTTCTTCATGTTCCGGATCTCTATTCAGCCCCTTTTCACTGTACTCCAGGGCCTCACTATACGCTTTTGCCTGATGCAGTACCCACCCAATATTGAAGTAAGCATCTGCAAATTCAGAGTCTCGCTTAATCGTTTCTTCATAACACTTCACTGCTTCAATGTGCTGATTCTGCCTCAGAAAGAAATTCCCCAGATTAAAGTGGGAGAGTGGGTTATCCGGATCGATACGCACAAGGTATTGAAATAACTCATGTGCCTTGGTATGCTCACCAGTTAACTCGTAACAATCGGCCAGGTTATTTATGGAAGGAATATGTTCTGCATCGGCTTCAATGGCCAGATGATAGAAGTTTATCGCTCGTTCCGGTTGATTATTTTCGGCGTATGCATTGGCCAGGTTGTAGTGATAAACAGCTACCCCTGGATTTACCTGAACCGCTTTATTCAGTTGACGGATTGCATTTTCATACTGTCCAAGCAAATAGTACCCCACACCCAGATCATTCAGCAGTGCAGAGCTCTCCGGCGAGGTTTTCAACTCCTCTTTAATTTCAGAGATTGTCGATTCGATTTTATTTTGGTTGTTCAAAACTGGTATCCAATTTGTAATTCAGCTCTAAAATTATTTATTGTGCTTGTTGAAAATATTGCCTGTATGGGTCCTAAAATAGTTAGTGCTCCTATTGTTAAGGAGGCTCCATATTCAATATCGTTATCCTGCAAATTCAAATTCCATTCATCAAGAAAACGGCCTGCATACACGTCCAAGCCTATAAATCTGTGATAGAAAGGTTCTACCTGCAATCCGAATGACCCCATCTGCACATTTCTTTTCGATATTTCATATCTGTCTACACCACCAAACCTGACAAATCCAAAAGAGGGGTGGAGTTTGTTTGGTGAATTCCAATATACCCAGGGAAGTTCTTCGCCATAGCTATAACCTACATAAATAGTATTTCTTAAACTGAAATCATCAGTTATTCGATAGTGGCCTTCCCAATAGGAGCTGATTGAGGTGAACAACAGGGGGCTGAAGAGTATTGGATTGCTGTGAAACCCTTCAGTAATAAATTTTTGGCCATCCGTGGGGTAGGATTTTCTGTTTAGCCTATCGAATCTATATCGTGCAAATAGCGCATGGTAATCTCTGTTGCTTGGTTCAATACCTTCCCGGTTTATCACACTCCGGTGAAACGTAAAGTCTTTTCTAATCCCTAAGGTTACTAAATTTTGCAAACTGAAGTAATTTCCCACTGAAGCTTCTCCGCGCAGAGTGTGATTTGTAAAACTCGACACGCGGGAAAAATCCTCAAACCATTCAACCTTTTCGGTTTTATATTGAATAGTTGTGAGTGCAGCAAGCCTTGATCCCAATGCACCATAGTAGATGTAATCAGAAGTAAACTGAATCTCATCTCCCAGCCTGGCTTCAAAACGATTAATTGAGCCGGGATGCAGCATATCCTGAAAAGTAGCTTCAAGCAAGATAGATGCCTGCGTCTGTGTTTCATATCGCAAGCCTACCCGAAAGTCGTTACTTTTATTTTCCTGAACAGTAATGATAAGATTGTAGTAGTACGCCTCATCCGGTATGATACGGTATGTAACCTGTTGTATATATCTTGAACTGTAGAGGCGGGTTATTTTATCCTCAATTTCTTTAGGAGTAAGGCTAATGCCCGGTTCAAATTCCAGTTTACGTGTTATAAATTCATCATCGAAAAGTGTGTTTCCCTCAATAATTATGTTTTGTATGGGCAACGGAGTGGGAGCCTCCATTTTTGTAATGGGCAGCGGAGGGGTGGTTTGCATGTCAGCCAATCGTTTAAAATCATCAACGTAACGTTGGCCTGCTTTTATACCGATATCCACGAAGACATCCAGGTTATCAAATTCAGTAATATTGTACATATCAAGTTCTGAGATTGTGATAGCCAGGTCTGCTTTCTTCTTTTCTGATTCAGTGCGTTCATTAACCCGGTATAGAACAGCCTGATTCATAATATCTGTGAGAGACCTCAGGCTGTCTTGAGATACGAGTGGTGTTGATACATCTACTGCGATGATATAGTTTGCTCCCATATCGATGGCATCCTGTACAGGCAGGTTTCTGGCAAGCCCGCCATCTATGTAATAATGGCCATCAATTTTATGGGGAACCATGGCTGATGGAATTGAAATACTGGCCCGAATTGCATCCGGAAGATACCCCGAACGGAACACCACGGCTTCACCGGTTTCTATATCTGTAGCTATGGCTGCAAATGGGATGGGGAAGTCGTTAAAATCCTCAGTTGCATGAGCTGACCATGCAAGTCCCGATAAAAACGTATAAATATTCTGACCCGTTATGATACCGGCGGGTAAATCAATGCCTCTTTCACTGATGGGAAAGGTTACTGCGGTTCTTTCATCAAAGCCTTTCTCATAATTGGATATATATCTGCGATTGGCGCTTTCAGTAAAGAGCTCCATGAAGTTGTTTTCACGGCTAATCTCAATCAGTTGATCACTTCTGTAGCCGATTGCATAGAGTCCGCCGATAAGGCTGCCCATGCTGGTACCTGTAATATAGTCGATACGCAGGCCGGCTTCTTCAATCGCTTTTAGGATACCAATATGCGCAACCCCCTTGGCGCCGCCTCCGCTTAATACAAGCCCAACGCGAAGTGTGTCTTCTTCAGCAGTATGCAGATCAGATGCTGTCGATTCGGTATACAGAAACCCTGTAAAAAGACATGCAAAAAGTAAAATCGTTTTAGAAATCATCACCCGGAAAATGTTATTAGAGCGTTGTAGACTATAAGTTACTCTAATACGTAACAGGTCGATTTATGTTTTAAAAGCTTCAGAAATGGCAATTTGAAGTTTTTCGGGAGTAATTGGTTTCTCAATAAATGCTTCAAACTTGGTTTTTGTCGCTCTCTCACGAGTTGAGGGCTCTGTGTTCCCTGTTACGTATATTACCTTGACATTCGATTTTTTTCGAATCTCTTTCATGGCTTCGATGCCGTCAAGATTATCACTCAGGCGTATATCCATAATTATTAGATCCACTCCCTTTAATTTTAATGCCGATTGTACAGCAGCACTTCCCTCCGAAACTGTAGCTAATACAGTATGCCCAAGCTTGTTGATAAATCTTTCCATGATCACCTGTTGTACACCGTCGTCTTCGACCAGAAGTATTTTTTTAGGATCTTTATTCAAGGCTGGACTCAATTAATTTAGGTTTCTGAGTATGCATTTTCAAACAGAATGAATATCGACAATTTCTATATATAATATTAGTTAATATTCTGTCAGTTACGTTTCAAAACCCTCTTTTTCAAGGATTGGAATTACTTTTTGTGAGTGAGACCCCTGTATGATAATCGTTTTCTTATCGATGTGCCCACCGGCCCCACACGAACTTTTTAACTTCTTGGCAAGTTTTTCAATAACCTGGGGATTGTGGTTAATGCCTGAAATTACTGTTTCCGGCTTCCCGGTTTTGGAATTCTTCTGTTCGCGAATCTTAACTTTCACTATGATTATGTTATTTTGTTAATCTGTTTTTGTATGAATAGAGCACCATACCATGAAAATGGAATAAATGCAAAAACTGATAATATCCAGAACCAAACCGGATGGGAAACAGCCACAATATTTACATATGCAAGAATCATAAGCACAAGACCAACAACGCACGCCTGCTGGGCTGTTATATCATTTCGTATCAGTTTGGCAACAGCGCCTCCGGTAAAACTACCTGCTGCATTGCTTATCAGCACACCCAACAGATACAGCGGATTGTTATGGATAAAGGCGGAGTACTGTTCTTTATTTTCAATACTCACACCATCAATGGCTGTATATAGGGAGTGATTGATAAATTGCATGATGAAAATTATAGCAATACTGACAATTAATCCGAAACCAATCGCCGCTATTTTCCAGACTGTCTGTTCTGTTGGAATTTTTACCAATTTTTTCTGATTCTTTCCTTTAATATTACCTGAAGTTATTCTAAAGACTTACCTTTTAAAAGTATACATCATTATGTTTAAGAGAAATATAAAAATAGTTACCTTTATGGTGATTGAAAATGATGAAAATTTAAGGAGATGACGTTGCAGAATATAAAAATGGACATATTAGGCCTGTCTACAAGCCCAAGCAGTGGGGGGGCTTATGCGCTTATACTTTCAGAAACCGGTGGGAACCGCAGATTACCTATCATTATCGGGACTTTTGAAGCTCAGGCCATTGCTCTTGAACTTGAGAGCATTAAACCACCGCGTCCTATGACGCATGATCTTTTAAAAAATTTGGTGCTCAGTTTTAATTCCAATGTAGATCAGGTAGTGATCAACGATTTAAGCGAGGGTACATTCTTCGCCCAAATACACTGCAAACGCAACGATGATGCATTTGAACTCGATGCTAGGCCCAGTGATGCCATAGCTCTTGCAATTCGTTTCGGAGCCCCAATATTTGTGAATAGTAAAGTTCTTAACGAAGCTGGAATTGAAACAGAAGAGGGTTCCAGAAAGCCGGGGGGTCAAGAGCAGGGCAGTGAGGGCAAAAAAGAGATGAGTCAGCTTGAAGCTCTTGAAAAGGAGCTGCAAACAGCTATTGAGACAGAAAACTATGAAAAGGCTGCGAAAATCAGAGATCAGATTCAAAAAATGAAAGGGTGAAGTGAAGATAACCTCCCATCCATTTTCAGAACTTCCATTCACCAAACTCTTCAGGGATTACGCCAACAATCAAAACGATATTCTTAATTTCTTTGAAAGTTCACCTTTTGATGAAGAGCTTCTTGATAAGCGGGTGATACAGCTTGAATTTAAGGGAAACAGATCACGGCTTGCAGATCAACTTAAAGCGTTTAATTCTGAATTAGAAGCACCTGATGAAACTCTGGAAAATATTGAAAAGTTTAGAGATGATCAGACATTGGCCGTTGTTACCGGCCAGCAGCTTACACTATATGGTGGGCCTTTATTTACTATATATAAAGTATTGACCACCATAATATTAGCTAATAAATGGGAGAAAAAATATAAGAAGAAGTTTATTCCTGTATTCTGGTTAGCTGATGAAGATCACGATTTTGAAGAAATTGCTACAGTCGGCATACCCTCAGATGAGGGTACCAATGAACTCACACTCTCGGCAGAGCCAGGGGATAAGAGAGTTTCTGAAATACATCTTGATGAGGCTTTAAACGAATTAAAGGACAAAATTAAAACGGAATTGGGCAGCACTGATTTTAGTGATGACCTGTGGAGCATGCTCGATTCCTGCTACAGTGCAGATGAGACGGTTCGCACATCTTTTGCAAAATTACTCTTCTCACTCTTCGGTAAATATGGGATAGTGTTGGCCGGAAGTAATTCAGACTCTATTAAAATGATTGTGAACAGTACAATCATAAAATGCATCGATAAAAGAGAGGAGATTTTTCAGCAGCTTACAGATACATCAGATAAGCTCATTGAGGCGGGTTATCACGGGCAGGTGAAGGTTCAGCAAAGCAACCTGTTTTGGATAGATGACAATGGTAAAAGGGTAAAGCTGAATTATGATAGCGGCAGATGGATTGCTGAAGGAAATGGAAATACATCATGGACCAATGAAGAGTTGAAATCTGTTGCAAAAAATAATCCTAACCGGCTGTCACCAAACGTTTTTCTAAGGCCCCTGATACAGGATACATTTCTGCCAACATTTGCATATGTGGGCGGACCCGGAGAGATTGCCTATTACGCTCAAATGAAGAGTCTCTATTCGATATTTGAAAAAACCATGCCGGTGATCATGCCACGATTCAGCGCAACCATTATTGAATCCGGTATTGAGAGAATCTTGGAAAAGCTCTCATTCAGTACGGCAGAATATCATAATCGAATTGAAGAACTTGAAACAAAGTACATACAATCGACCGATTCGCCTGATATAAAGTCGTTATTTGCAGAGTGGAAGCGAAAAGTAGAGGATATAACTTCAGAAATGAAGCCAATGGTAGCAGAAATAGACCCTACACTGGAGAATACTGCAGGAAAGGCGAGTGCAACCTATTACACAGAACTCGATAAATTAAAAGGCAAAATATATCGATCGCTTAAACAACAGGAAAAAACACAGTTAAATCGCATATCCAAAATTAAGAATAATCTTTTTCCCAATGGAAATTTACAGGAACGTGAAGTAGCTTTCATCTACTTTATGAATAAATATGGGCTCACGGTTTGGGACGATATTTTTGACAGTTTTGAACAAGAAATGCCCAATAATCACAAATTGATCTACTTATGATGATTGATTCCGAAAGAAAAGCTGAACTGAGGAGCAGGTATCTTGAAGTAAGGAGTAATTTGAAGCCGAGAGATGTGAAATTCAAGAGTGAACAGATTCTTTTAACTTTATTAGAAACAGACTTTTTCACATCTTCCGAGGTGATACATACTTATGTTTCCATGAGCTCCAGAAATGAAGTGGATACACGCGAGCTGATTAAGAGATGTTTTCTACAAGAGAAGACCGTGGTTGTCCCAAAAATTAAAGAGGGTGGAAAGTTAAATCATGTAGAGTTGAAATCTATCACAGATTTGAAAGAGAACAGCTGGGGAGTTGCCGAACCTGAGGCCGATACACCATTTAATATTTCCAAAATTGGTTTGGTAATTGTACCCATGGTAGCCGGAGATCTGCAAAAAAACCGGCTGGGATATGGCAAAGGATACTACGACAGGTTTTTAAATAGACTAAATGCTGTAAAAGTTGGATTGCTGTTTGAAAATCAACTCTATTCACACACCTTGCCAACCGAACCGTTCGATATAAAACTCGACTTTATCATTACTGAAAAAAGGATCATTGAATAAATTTATGCATAATTGGTATTTGACGTAACAGAAACTCATTAATTCCGTAGTGATAAAATAAAGAAAGACAAACCGGATATGCCATGAGCACAAAACAGATGGAAAGCACCGTTAAAATTACTGATAAAGAACTCCAATCCACGCTGCACGATTTTCTGGAGGAGAATGAGAAAGAACCATCTAAAAGTATCTGGAATGTTTCAACACTTTCCGGGCTGGCATTTGTATTTACCGCATTCGCTTATATTGGACACACTATTGCAACAGGCTTGTTTGATCTTCAGGCTCTGCCATTTATCGATACAGTGATGAGATTTGCTCCCTACCTGGCGGGAGTCCTTTTGGGTATCAACATTTTGAGTATGTTTAAATCAACCGGCGAGAAAGAGAAGAGAAAGGAAAGAGAGGAGGAGATCAGGGTACAGGAGACCTACGACAAGCTGGATGAGTTTCTTTACAGTGGAGAGCAGGAGAAAGCGACCTTTTCTAAATCAAAAAGAAAGGCCAAATCTCATGAATCATTCAACGTGAGCGCGAAAAACAAATTATTCAGATCAAGAACAGATAAATATATCGCCGGGGTATGTGGCGGGTTATCAAAATATCTGGGTATCAGTTCAACGGCTATACGTGTTATTTTCGTGGCCGCTCTGTTTTTAGGTTATGGTAGTTTCTTTCTTGTGTATATTGCCATGGCAATTGTGATGCCTAAAGAACCCATCAGTATGATGGACGATTTTAATTGAAAACTTTCCGATAGTGCTTATTTCATTCGAAGGAATTGACGGGTGCGGCAAAACCACCCAGATTGATCTGCTAAAAAAATACCTGGAAAAAAAGAATACGGCCTTTCATATTTTCAGGGAGCCAGGTGGGACCGTAATATCTGAAAAGATTAGAAATCTTTTGCTTCATGAAATGGATGAGATGAACCCGGTTACTGAGCTCTTGCTCTTCTCAGCAGCCCGCTCTCAGCTCCTCACGGATAAAGTGATACCCTTGCTTGAAAATGGTGAGATGGTGATCTTAGACCGATTCTATGACTCAACCACCGCATACCAGGGTTATGGAAGAGGTTCTGCCGGGCTGGAGCAGATTATTGAACTCAATCAATTAGCCTCGCATGGAACAGCTCCTGATCTCACTTTCTATCTCAGAATCGACCCGGAGGCTGCATCCAAACGTACAAAAGGGGACAACAAAGACCGAATGGAGAGTTCAGGTAATGAATTCTTCGAAAAAGTTTGTTCAGGCTACGACAAACTGGCCGGAATGGAAGATCGTTTTGTAGTAATTGACGCTTCACAATCTCCTGAAGAGATCCATTCAGATATTATCCGAAAGTTAGAGTCTTACCTTTAGTGCGATCGGATTTTTTAACTGCTAACCTTAATTCGAGAAAAAACTAATGAAGTGGTGTTTCTCCACCAGTTGGCGGGTACAAATAATGAGACCCGTTCCAAAGGGGGCTTCTAGCCCCTCAGATCATATCTCGAACTCTCTCTATTTTAGCTGACTGTACTTCTCACCTGTGTCTGAAATATTTAATTCCGGTTTCAGCCAGTAGAAAAGCGCAGGTAAAATAAAAAGGTCCGCAATGAGTGCTGAAAATATTGTTGCACACACCAATATGCCCATCATTGCTGTTGATGTAAATGCACTGGTAATAAGGGTCCCAAAACCCGCAATCAGGATCAAACTTGTTACTATAATTGCCCGTCCTGTTTTCACAGTGGTTGCCGTCAGAGCCGGAAGCATAGCCTTTCTTCTGAAGTATTCAATCCGGAATCTTGCCAGATAGTGAATACTGTCGTCTACGGCTATGCCAAGAGCTATTGTAAATATAACTGCGGTGGATGGTTTAATATCCACACCCATAAAGCCCATTACACCTGCAACTACAATCAGTGGCAACAAATTGGGGACCAAGGCAATGAACGCGAGGCGTATACTTCTAAAGAGCAGAGCCATTATCAGGGTAATTGCTGTAATAGCCAGTAAGATACTCCAGGCAAGAGAGTAGACAATTTTCTCCGTGAGGTCAGCGCTCAGTATGGTTGTTCCTGTAATCGTGAGCCGTTCGTTTGGAAATAACTCCGCCATTAAGGGGGAAATTTCATCCCTGATTTCATTGATTCTCTTTGAGCCGGCGTCTTCTGTAAAAGCAGTTACACGCAATTTTTGATAGTCAAAGTCAACTAACCTGTACAATTCATCTGCCTCATTAATCTCAAGCAGCAGAACATATTGGGCTATGGCGTTGTCCTGCTCCGGAAGTGTTAAACCATCATCACTCATCACATTGTTGACCATTTTCAAGAGGCTGTGCAGGCCGG